>DASVDB010000115.1 GCA_036381315.1 Bacilli bacterium
ATCAAAATCGATTCCCCAAGTATCAACAGCAACGTGTCTTCCGAAAGTAGAATATTCCACTTTTCGGCTCCCCCTTTCCTAGGAATAAAATGTGTGGATTTCATCCGCTAGGACCTACGTCATTCACTTCTTTCGAGGGAAAAATCTCTCGCAACAATCAATGTCCTGAGTGAATCCTGGTTCCTATTTGATTTCAACGAAGATAAAAATAACATCTATTGAACGGAAATGCAACTGTTTTTTTAAAAACCCGACAGTCTCATTATACGCAAAAGGGCCCTTGGCGTACCTGCCAGGCGGAGGCGTAAACAAGCAAAATGCAAAAAACCGGAAAATGGTTTTCCGGTTTGGTGTGGAATGAGTTTATTAACGCATTTTACGCTTCCAAAACAAACAGCCTTTTGGCCAATTTCGTAAGCTCCGCGTCAATTTTTGCGGTTTCCGCCGCAGGCAAATTGCGCATGTCCAAAAGTCTGTCGACAGCTTCGTGAATTTCGCTGATTTCGTTTTCCACATCGGCTAGTTTCCATAATTGTTCCCACCGGCTCTTTTTAAATTCATAGATAACCCGCTCTTTGCCGCCGGCCTGTTCAACAATTTTGGCCACCGCGCCGCGCTCGTATTCATAGATCATCGTGAACGCGGGATAAAGCCGATGGACAACCGCGTCCCCTTTGAAAGCGGAAACGGCCATCCGCATCACATCCGTCAATTTCGCATGCCGGATGCGAAACGTTCCTTCCAATACATAGAAGTTGGCACGTTGTACAAAAACCAGGGAAATTTCATCACCCGACTCATCCGACAACACCATTTCCTGGTTGCCGTTTTCACAAACTTGAATCTTAACCGACATTCGTTGCTCCCGAAACAACTGAATCAACCTACGCATATCGGCCTCGGATAATCGCAAGCAGGTCTTGACATATTCTGTCGCTAACCGCTTTGCCATAAAAAATACCCCTCAATTCGTTTTTTTAACGCTGTCTCTTAATCATTATACACCACAGCCCGGATATATTCCTGCCGACCGGCCCGGAAAATTGCGCGAAAACTGCAAATTTGGCTGTTTGGCCGCAATAAGCAAAAAAAAGCGCCGTGCGATCACGGTTTTTCTCCTTGCGATCGTTGTGGCGATTCGGTTTGTAAATCGGTTTGTAAAAATGAAGCGATCAGACTCCACAATTCATCTTTGCCGGCGCCCGTCTCCGCGGAAAACATCACCAGCCGGTCATGATCGCTCATCCCGAAAGTTTGCCTGATCAGGCGAAGATGGCCAGGCAGCCTGGTCTTTGGAATTTTATCCGCTTTTGTGGCAACGACGCACATGGGAATTTGATAATGTTTCAGCCATTCGTACATCATTCGGTCGTCTGCGGTTGGCGGATGCCGCAAATCGACAATTTGCAAGACCAACTTCAATTCGCTTCGGTTCAGCAAATAAGACTCAATAAGTTGGCCCCATTTTTGGCGCAGCGATTTGGAAACTTTGGCAAATCCGTATCCCGGAAAATCCACGAAATAAAAGCTGTTGTTGACAAGGTAATAATTAAGCGTCTGCGTCTTGCCCGGCTGCGAGCTGGTTCGCGCCAGATTTTTCCGGTTGATCATGCGGTTGATCAAAGACGATTTGCCGACGTTGGAACGCCCGGCAAGAGCAATTTCCGGCAAAAAGTCGCGGGGAAACTGCTCTTTGCTCATAGCGCTGATTACGAATTCGCAACTTTTGACAATCATTGGTTTCTCCTCGGCAATAAACGGTTCAGGACAAAATGCTTGCCGGCTGCACAAGCGCCTCTTGCAGCACTTCATCCATATGCGACACAAGAACGAATGTCAAATCATCCCGTACGCTTTCCGGGATATCCTGCAAATCTTTCTCGTTGTCCTTCGGCAACAATACTTTCTTGATCCCGGCCCGGTGCGCGGCCAGCGCTTTTTCCTTGAAGCCGCCGATCGGCAAAACCCTTCCCCTTAGCGTGATTTCCCCTGTCATCGCTACCTCGCGGGATACCGGAATATTCGTCAGCGCCGAAATCAGCGCGGTGGCAATCGTGATGCCGGCGGAAGGCCCGTCTTTCGGAATCGCCCCTTCCGGAATATGCACATGAATGTCGCATTTTTCGTGGAATGACGGATCAATGCGCAGCGACTCGGACTTCGCGCGCGTATAACTGAACGCGGCCTGCGCCGACTCCTTCATGACGTCGCCCAATTTGCCGGTTAGCGTCAACTTGCCTGTACCGGGCATAATTGACACCTCGATCGTCAACGTGTCCCCGCCGACTTCCGTCCAGGCCAGGCCGGTCACGGCCCCGATTTGGTCTTCGCTTTCCGCAAGGCCAAATCTGAATTTGGCCGGCCCCAGAAATTCCGGCACATTTTCCGGCGCCACGTTGATTTCGCCCATTCGCCCGGCCACAAGCTCTTTCGCCGCTTTTCGACAAATCGCGGCGATTTGCTGCTCCAAATTGCGCACGCCCGCTTCCCGCGTATATTCGCGAACCACCCTCAAGAGGGCGCCGTTGTCAAACGATAATTGATCATCTTTCAACCCGTGCTCTTTTTTCTGCTTCGGCACCAAATGCTTCTCGGCGATATGCATTTTTTCAATTTCCGTATAACCGGAAATGAACAACACTTCCATTCTGTCCAACAGCGGCCCGGGGATGTTGTGGACAGCGTTTGCCGTCGTAATGAACATGACGTTGGATAGATCGAACGGAATTTCAATATAATGGTCGCTGAACGTGCCGTTTTGTTCGGGGTCGAGCACTTCCAGAAGCGCGGCCGACGGGTCGCCGCGAAAATCAACGGACATTTTGTCAATTTCATCGAGCAAAAAAACCGGGTTGTTGCTGCCCGCGGTTTTCATCCCCTGGATGATTCGCCCCGGCATGGCGCCGACATAGGTGCGCCGATGCCCTCTGATTTCCGCTTCGTCTCTGACGCCGCCCAATGAGATGCGGACAAACCGCCTGCCCAAAGAACGCGCGATCGAACGCGCGAGCGACGTTTTGCCGACACCGGGTGGCCCCACCAGACAAAGGATCGGGCCTTTCGGCCTGTTCACCAGACGTTGGACGGCCAAATATTCCAGGACGCGTTCCTTCGGTTTTTCCAGGCCATAATGGTCTTCGTTTAAAATGGCTTCCGCCCGGTTGATGTCCAGATCGTCTTCGGTCGCGTGTTTCCAGGGCAAAGCGAGCAGCCAATCAATGTATGTGCGGATTACACCGCCCTCGGCAGAAGTTGCCGGCATTTTCTCCAGCCTGTCGATTTCTTTCTCGACTTTTTCCCGCGCCTTGTCCGTCAATTCCGCTTTGGCGAGATGTTCGCGAAGTTCCTCGATTTCGCCGGCTCTGCCTTCCTTTTCGCCAAGTTCTTTTTGAATTGCTTTCATCTGTTCCCGCAAATAATACTCTTTTTGCGTCTTTTCCATCTGCTTTTTCACGCGTTGGCTTATTTTGCGTTCAAGCTCCAGCACTTCCCGCTCGTTGTTCAAAATGCCGAGTATTTTTTCCAGACGGTCTTTCACCGCCGCGGTTTCGAGAATTTCCTGCTTGTCCTTGATCTTTAGCGACAAATGGCTGCAGATCACGTCAGCCAACCGGCCGGGCTCGTCAATATCGGACACGGCGGCCATTGTCTCGGGCGTTATTTTTTTGGACAAGGAAATATAATGTTCGAACTGGCTTAACACGGTGCGCATCAGCGCGTCAACTTCCGGGTCGCTCGTTTCCAGTTCGGGCATTTCCTGCACCAACACTTCAAAGTAATCATCCGTGGCGACATATTCGACAATTTCCGCCCGCAGCATTCCTTCCACCAGCACACGAATCGTGCCGTTCGGAAGTTTCAGCATCTGCCTGACCTTTGATACGGTACCAACTTTATATATGTCATCCTCGGCAGGATCTTCGATATTCATCTCCGATTGGGAGCAAAGCAAAATGACACTGTCATCCAGCATCGCCTTCTCAAGAGCGCGAATGGACTTTTCCCGGCCGACATCCAAATGCAACACCATGCTGGGGAACACCAGGAGCCCCCGCAACGGCAAAAGCGGCAACCGACGTCCTTTCGCTTTCTGTTGTCGCACCATCCAGCACCTCCAGCGGCGAAAAGCCAATATTTCAGCTTGCACATATTTTATCAAATCGGGTAGTAAAACTCCAACGATGTGCGGGAAGGCGTCTTATCCGAAAGTTATCGCTGTTTGGCTTCGGCCTGAAGCACCGGCAGCACGACCGGGACATTCGGCTCGATCATTGCCGATTTCTGCTCGTTTGCGACAATTTGTCCGCCCAGCACGATGTTTAGCGCTTCTTCGATCGTTTCCACCCCGATGATTTCCAATCCCTCCATCTCATGAAAAACGGACTGCCGGTTTTCTTTCGGAATAATGATTCTTGTCGCGCCGGCCCGTTTCGCCGCCTCAATCTTCGCCGCAATACCCCCAACCGGCTTGATGCGCCCATGGATGCTCACTTCGCCGGTCATCGCCGTTTTATGGTCTACCGGCTCGCGGCGCAGCGCGGACACGATGGCGGTAGCCATGGCGATTCCCGCCGACGGCCCATCCACCGGCACGCCGCCCGGAAAATTAATATGCAGATCGAAATCGCGCACGCGGAAGTTGAATTTGCGCAAAACGGTCAACACATTTTCCAACGAGTTCATTGCCATGCTTTTCCGGCGAACGGTATGGGAAGGATCCCCCATTTCTTCTTCTTCGACGACGCCGGTAATATTGATCGTCCCCTTGCCGGGCGTTGCGGCCGGAATGGCGGTTACTTCAATTTCCAACAACGCGCCCAGATTCGGCCCAAATACCGCCAATCCGTTTACCAATCCGATTTGCGGCGACGATGGAATACGCGGCAGGGGGCGCGGAGAAATCTGGCAGCTTTGCGCCACCCATTCGATATCCGCCGCCGTAATTTTAGCCCTGCCTTCCGTGATCGCCAAGCCCGCGGCAAGCTGGATCATATTCACCGCCTCCCGGCCGTTGCCCGCATATTTCACCACCGTGTCCACCGCCGCCTGGCAGTCGTTGAATCCCAGTTTGCCCGTTGCTTTTAGCGCAATCGTCCCGATTTCTTCGGGCAAAAGCGGGCGGAAAAAAACTTCCATGCATCGGGAGCGGATGGCGGCCGGTATTTGCTCGGGCGACCGCGTCGTCGCCCCCACCAGGCGGAAATCGGCCGGCAAGCCGTTTTGAAATATGTCGTGAATATGGCTTGGAATATGGGTATCTTCCGAATTGTAATACGAGCTTTCCAAAAAAACTTTGCGGTCTTCCAACACTTTTAACAGCTTGTTCATCTGGATCGGGTGCAATTCGCCGATCTCGTCAATGAACAAGATGCCGCCATGCGCCTTCGTTACCGCGCCGGGCTTCGGCTGCGGGATGCCGGCTACGCCAAGCGCGCCTGCCCCTTGATAGATCGGATCATGCACGGAACCGATCAACGGGTCGGCGATCCCCCGTTCGTCGAAGCGGGCTGTTGTGGCGTCGATCTCCAAAAATTTCGCGTTCCGTTTGAACGGCGAGTTAGGATTCTTTTTCGCTTCTTCCATAATCACTCTCGCGGCGGCGGTTTTCCCCACTCCGGGCGGGCCGTAAATGATTACATGCTGCGGGTTCGGACCGCATAACGCCGCTCTTAACGCCCGCAAGCCCTCCTTTTGTCCGACAATGTCGGATATGGCTACAGGACGCGTTTTTTCCGCGAGCGGCTGGGTTAGCGAAATGGAGCGCAGCCTACGCAGTTTTTCCATTTCTTTTTTCGATTCTTTGTCTACAGCGGCTTTGCTCGTTTGTTGGTTGCGCAGCAGATTCCAAAAATAGAGCCCGATCACAATGGCAAAAAACACTTGCACAATCATCAGAGCCACGCTGATTGTCATGTTCATACACTCCTTCTCCGCGCTTTTTGGCATATATAACAGTATTGCCTTGCCAATGCGGCATTAATCCCAAAGCCGCTCCCGAAAAAACTGCAAAATACCGTCGAACTGACGCAGGAATTTCGACAAACGGTGAAGTATTATTATTAAAGGAACTTACGCGGCTTTCATGCAACTCATTAGGAAGGATGAACGTTGTGAATGTATTTGAGAAGTTAAAGCTGCGCTCGCAACTGAAAAATTGTGATTTCCGTCTGGCCGGGACCGTGATCAAACAGCAATACTACCAAAAGAACGGGGAAAGCGAATTAAACCGGCTCATCGATGATTTGTTGAGCAACCCATGTTTTGACACAGCGATCAAACTGATTGAATACGATTACCTGATGACGTTCTATTTTACCGAAAGCAAAAACGGCGGACTTTATATCCAGAAAAAAGGCCAACTGGACAATATGTCTGCCGAAAACGACGAAGAAAACACGCAACCCGCGCATTCCACCGAATTTCCCGCGGATAAGGTGCCTGAACCGGAACTCTTGAACGAAATCAAAGTATCCCGTTGGGTGATGCCGACAGCGGGGCGGAAATCAGAGGAGGTTTTCCGGCGGGAAGATTTCTATTCTCCCGAAAGCCCGCCGAATCCGGTTTTGATTGACGAAGAGACAGCGCCGCTGCCAAGGGTGAAGTTTAAAGACAATTTGCCGTTTTCCGCGCGCTCCGTTTTCCCGCAGAAGCAGGAAAAACAAGCGAAAACTAAAGCCGAACCGGATTGGGAATCCGTTTCTTTGGAAGAGAAAAAAGAAGAGGTTTTGTACCCGGCGGAAATGGAAAAACCGGGCGAGGAAGTAGCGGAATCCGGGCTGGAAATAAAAAAAGCCAAAGCCGATGACGTGTTCCGGCCGACCGGAAACAACGCCGTCACCTTTCGCTATGCCGAAACTGAGCATCCGGCAAACGGACAGGCATTTGATTTGCATGCGGTTATCCCCGAAAAAACCGCATTTCCAAATGTGCTGGCAACTTTAAAGATCGACATTAACGAAATGAAAAAGCAAATTTCCATCTATAACAAGCGAATTGCCGATGATCATCCGGAAAGCGCAAAATATAAAGGCTGGGTTAAATCGTTGGAGAAAGCGTTGGACGAGTTCACGGATGCGGTGCGGATATTACATGAAATCAAAAAGTGATTTGCTCTTTGGGCAATTTTGCCAAGATGCTCAATGGATGGCTGGACGTTTTCTGCCGGGGATTTCCCCGGTTTTTTCATATGCCGCGACGATTGAATCGATTTCTTTTTTCAATTCGCGGACGAGTTCCGCTTCGGGAACTTTGCGGATCATTTTGCCGTACCGAAACAGCATGCCTTCCCCGCGCGCTCCGGCTATGCCGATATCGGCTTCCCGCGCCTCGCCGGGACCATTCACGGCACAACCGAGGACGGAAACCTTGATCGGAGCCTTGATTTTCTCCAGATACTGTTCGATCTCGTTGACAACGGCAAACAGATTGAAATCAAGCCTGCCGCAAGTCGGGCATGAAATGAGCGTAGGCGCGTTCGCAATCAGCCCGAAAGTTTTCAGCAATTCCCGGGCCACTTTTACTTCTTCAACCGAGTCGGCGCTTAACGATATGCGGATCGTTGAACCGAGCCCCATCGACAAGAGCGTGCCCAAACCGGCGGCGCTTTTGATCGTTCCCGAAAAAAGCGTTCCGGATTCGGTAATGCCCAAATGCAGCGGATAATTGAACTTCTCCGCCGCCATCGTATAGGCTTTTATCGCCATGGGAACATCCGACGCCTTCAGCGATACGATGATATCGTGAAAGTTCAGATCCTCCAAAATCGAAATATGGTATAAAGCGCTGGCAACCATTGCCTCCGCGGTGGGATATCCGTACTTCTCCAACAGATGGCTTTCCAGCGAGCCGGCATTTACGCCGATCCGAATCGGAATTCCCCGTTCCTTGCAGGCGCGGACAACCGCTTCGACTTTTTCCCGCCGGCCGATATTCCCGGGATTGATCCTGACCTTGTCAATCCCGTTTGCAATCGCCGCAAGCGCCAGCTTGTAGTCGAAGTGAATATCGGCCACCAACGGAATATGAATTTGCTTTTTGATCGGCTTGATGGCTTCCGCCGCTTCATAATTGTTGACGGTCACCCGCACCAATTGGCAGCCCGCTTCTTCCAAACGGTGTATTTCCGCCACGACCGCTTTGACATCCGCCGTTTTGGAAGTGCACATGCTTTGAATGATGACTTCATTGCTGCCGCCAATCGTTAAGTTGCCGACTTTTACCGGGCGAGTTTCTGTTCGCTTAAACATTCCCCTCTCCCTTTGCCTTACGCGCTTTCTTCCTTCTTCCCCGATTTGCCGTCTTTTGTTGTCAGTTCAGGCGGCAATTTGTCCTTGACCGCCTTTTCCGTCACAACGCAATCCTTCACATCGTTGCGGGACGGAACTTCAAACATGACATCAAGCATGATCGACTCAATGATGGCGCGCAAGCCGCGAGCTCCGGTGCTGCGCTTGATCGCCTCCTTGGCGATGGCATCCAAAGCGCCTTTTTCAAATTCAAGCCGGACGTTGTCCATTTCGAGCAGCTTTTGGTATTGCTTGACCAAGGCGTTTTTGGGTTCGGTCAAGATGCGGATAAGCGCCGCTTCGTCCAACGGTTCCAGTGTGGAGATGATCGGCAGGCGCCCGACAAATTCGGGGATCAGGCCGAATTTCAGCAAATCCTCCGGCAACACCAAAGACAAATATTCGCCCGGTTTCAAATCGCCTTTGCCGCCGTCGCTGCCGAAACCGATCACTTTTTTGCCGATCCGGCGCTTGATGATCTGCTCCAGGCCGTCAAAAGCGCCGCCGCAAATAAACAGTATATTGGTCGTATCGATTTGAATAAACTCTTGATGCGGATGTTTCCGGCCCCCTTGCGGCGGAACGGACGCCACCGTCCCTTCCAGTATTTTCAGCAGCGCCTGCTGTACGCCTTCGCCGGACACATCGCGCGTAATGGACGGATTTTCCGATTTGCGCGCCACTTTATCAATTTCATCGATGTAAATGATGCCGCGCTCCGCCTTTTCCACATCATAATCGGCGGATTGAATCAGCTTGAGCAGAATGTTTTCCACATCCTCGCCGACATAGCCGGCTTCGGTAAGTGAAGTGGCGTCGGCAATCGCAAACGGCACGTTCAAAATTTTGGCAAGTGTTTGCGCCAATAAAGTTTTTCCGCTGCCGGTTGGACCGACAAGCAAAATATTGCTTTTTTGCAGTTCCACATCGTCGGTTTTATTGCCTGTGTTAATTCGCTTGTAATGGTTGTATACCGCCACGGCCAACGATTTTTTCGCCAAATCCTGACCGATCACATATTGATCCAGCACCGCGCGAATTTCTTTCGGTTTGGGGATGTCCTTCAAGTCCAGCTCTTCTTCGTGGCCAAGTTCTTCTTCCACAATTTCCGTACATAATTCAATGCATTCATCGCAAATATAAACGCCGGGCCCAGCAACCAATTTCCTGACCTGGTCCTGGGATTTCCCGCAAAACGAGCATTTCAGCTGGCCTTTCTCATCGTTGAACTTAAACATTGGATCACCCCTTTAAGCTAAATCCTTCCGCGTAATGACCTGGTCGATCAGACCGTAGGCCTTGGCTTCTTCCGCCGACATAAAGAAGTCCCTGTCCGTGTCGCGATCGATTTTTTCATACGACTGTTTGGTATGCTTCACATAAATTTCGTTCAGTTTTTGTTTGGTTTTGAGAATCCAATCGGCGTGAATTTTAATATCCGCCGCCTGGCCGCGAACGCCGCCCAAAGGTTGGTGAATCATCACTTCGCTGTTGGGGAGCGCATACCGTTTGCCGGGCGCTCCGCCTGCCAAGAGCAGGGAACCCATGCTTGCCGCCAGGCCGACACAAATGGTGGAAACATCAGGCTTGATGTATTGCATCGTATCGTAAATCCCCAAGCCTGCGGTAACCGACCCGCCGGGAGAATTAATGTAGAGAGAAATATCTTTCTCCGGGTCCTCAGCCGTCAAATATAAAAGCTGGGCGATCACAAGGTTTGCAACGTCATCGTCGATGGCGCTGCCGAGAAAAATAATGCGGTCCTTCAACAACCGCGAGTAGATATCGTATGCGCGCTCACCACGGTTTGATTGTTCCACAACCATTGGTACAAGTGACACGTGTCTCACTCCAATCCGATTCGTTCAACTGTATTTTACCATTTTGCAAACCCGCTGTCATTTTCATTCCGCAGGGTACAAAGAAGGCACGTTGCGGAAAATGACGTGCCTTCCAACTTATGCCGCAGCCACACGTGCAAGCTGTTGCCATACATTATGCGGCTGATTGGCCGTTCTTGCTGTTCTTAACCAGAAATTCAACCGTTTTCCGCGTCACCACATCGCGCCTGATATCTTCAAGCATACCGGATTCGGCAAAAGCGGTCCGCAACTCGTCGACAGTCTTTTTGTACAAATCGGTCATCTTTTCCAGTTCTTTGTCCACATCTTCATCAGATGCGGTGATATTTTCCGCCTTGGCGATCGCTTCCAGCACGAGCCCGTTCAGCACGCGTTTTTTGGCCTCTTCCCGCATCTGTTCGCGCAACGAGGCTTCGCTTTCCCCGGAATAGCGGAAATACATTTCCAACGACATTCCTTGCATACGTATCCGCTGCTCAAATTCATACAGCATGTGGTCAACTTCCGTATCGAACATGACTTCCGGAATTTCCACGGTCGCCGCGCCGGCCGCCTTCTCGACTACTTCCCGCTCGATTTTTCGGCGGTTTTCCCTTTCTTTGGCTGCGGCGAGCTTTTCTTTCAGATCTTGCTTGAATTCATCCAGCGTTTCAAACTCGCTGACATCTTTGGCGAATTCGTCATCCAGCGCGGGCAGATTTTTGCGCTTGATTTCGTTTACTTTCACCTTGAATACGGCGTCTTTTCCGGCAAGATCTTCGGCGCGGTAATCTTTCGGGAATGTGACGGCGATTTCTTTCTCTTCCCCTTTGCCCATTCCGATGAGTTGCTCTTCGAATCCCGGAATAAAGCTTCCGGAACCGATCTCGAGCGAATGATTTTCCGCCTTGCCGCCGGCAAACGGCGTTCCGTCAATGGAACCTGCGAAATCAATGACGGCGATATCGCCGTTTTCAATTTTGCCGTCTTCCAATACCGCCAATTCCGCATGCCGGTTTTGCAGGCGGGTTAATTCTTCCTGCAGCTCTTCGTCGCTAACGGTGCTATCCGTTTTTTCCACTTCGATTCCTTTATATTCACCCAGGGTAACTTCCGGCTTCACAAGCACTTTCGCTTTAAACTTGAACGGTTTGCCCTTGCCGAATTCGTCGATGTCCACTTCGGGTCTGGCGACGGGTTCGATGCCTTCCTGTTTCACCGCGTCGGCATAAGCGCTTGGCAGCAACAAATCGATCGCGTCCTGATACAGGCTTTCCACGCCGAAACGGGCTTCAAAAATCGCTCTTGGCACTTTGCCGCGGCGGAATCCCGGCACATTTACTTTTTTCACAATTTTTTTAAACGCTTTATCAAGCGCCGCAGCAACCTGTTCAGCGTCTACCTCTACCTCGAGCACACCCTGGTTCTTCTCTATCTTTTCCCAACTTGCTTTCATTTTATGCCTTCCCCTCCAACACTTTTCCGTTACTTTTATCCATTTTTGCCGCGAAAGGCTTGCATTTAGACCCTTCTGTCATCATAACCACTCTATTATAAACATAAACCGTATGCATTTCAAGAAAAAGACGAGCATTTCTATGGGCATTTACAGACAGGCTTTTATCTTTTTGCAAACCGTTTGAACCAGCTTTTCATCGCTGCTTTGCAAGCCGTAGCAGGGGAGCATTTCCCCGATCTCCGCCGCGCCCGTCATCGCCTCGTTTACGGTGCAGTGCAGCGCGCACGCCCAAATTTGCGTATGCGCTTCGTCTATGTCCGCCACTTGCCGATATAATGACGTTCCGTAAATGGCGGCAAGAAATTCGTTCCATAACTGTTCCGCAAAGAAGGCCAGGGCCGGCTGATGCGTTTCGCTTACCGCGCTGACCGCGGCGAGCATCCGGTTGAATGGGCGGGGAAAATCAGCGGATTGCAAAGGGGTTTCCTCGATAGAAAGACAAAGCCGCTCTTTGTTGCGTTCCAATGAGACTGTACCGGTCATGCCGCGCTTTTTCAGCGTCTGCAAAACTTTAAATTGTACGATCGGATGCAGCTCCACCGTTTCCAGCCAGCGTTTGAGCGTTTCGTCTATGTGCGGCAAGTCGATTACCGCCAATTGTTCCAGCGCCAACAATTTTTTCTCCGGATCGATGCCGTTAAGAAGCATTTCCAGCAACTTTTTGGTATACTGTTGATCCTTGGCCTTCTCGCGAATATGCAGGCGATGGATGTCCGCTTCCGTTAAATCCGCCGTCTCCTCCTCCGCTTCTGACATATCGGGAAACAGTTTTTCCAACCACTCCAACAACGAATGCCATTCCGCCAAAGTCTGGCGGTCGGAGGCGCGGCAATTCACCAGGAAACGCAAAAGTTCCTCCGCTTCATGGTAGCGTTCTTTTTCGAGTAAACGAGTGAGCTTCAACTGATAATATTCGACCGTCTTCGGAAACAATATCACATTATCGCTGCCGTTAGCGGCATCGTCCATGTTGCGTTCCCCCGTTTCCAATCGGACAAAGCTGTTTGACAGAATTTTACCACAAAACCGCGCGAAACAAAAAAAGCCGCGTAAATTCTCCGTCTTCATTTATTGATTTTATTTCGCGCCTGTGATAATATAATGCGTGTTTCTGACCAGGCGCGGGTGTAGTTCAATGGCAGAACTCCAGCTTCCCAAGCTGGCGGCGCGGGTTCGATTCCCGTCACCCGCTTGATTGCATTTCATATGTCTCAGTAGCTCAGTAGGATAGAGCAACGGCCTTCTAAGCCGTGTGTCGGGGGTTCGAATCCCTCCTGGGACGCTTAATTTGCGCAAATTGCCACCTTTTAGATTCTAACGGTCGTGGGAGAGCCTATTCTTGCCTTTTTCCCGATATTCGGGCATGGGAACGACAAATAGCCTCCACTGCGTCCGTTAAAATTTTTGCATGGCCTTTTTTCCGCAAATAGCCTCTGCTGCGTCCGTTAGCGTTAGGCGGTAGGGGTGTGCAGTGATCGTTATGCAGTGGTTTTCATTTGAACCAAATCGGCTGCCATTCTGTTGAATGGCAGCCGTTCCGATTGTTTTGCACAAACGTTCGGTTGGATACGAAACTTTACTTCAGCAGCGCTTGCATGCGCGGGAACAAAATATCGTCTTCCAGATGAATATGTTGCCGCAAATCCTTTTCCATTTCCTGAATTTTTCTGAATGTAAAATTGTACGTGTCGCAGACATCGCTCGGAATGTGATAGTTGTTCGTTGCTTCGCGGATTTTCGCAAGCAATTTTTCGGCGCTGTCGTGCTCGTTGATGTGAGCGTTAATGGTTTTCGCCACCAGTTCCAATTGCTGCCCCGGTTCTTTTTCATACGCCTTGATTAACACAAACCCTTTTGTTTCTTCTTTGATCATGTGCTGTTCCAATTCGGCTTTTAGTTGGTGAAACAGTGTGTGGGCCTGCAGCAGTTCCTGATGTTCAAACCAATGGTGGCGCAAAAGCGTCGTCAACAGTTCGCTGATGATGGGCATTTGCTTATTCAGGTAGGCATGGTGCGTATTGACGATGTGATCGATCAATTCGCTTAACGTACTTTGTTCCCACTTCACGTCTTCCGCCGCAACATCGCCGGTCGTCTGGCTCATTCAATCAGTCACTCCTGTCATTCTAAGATCAAATTTTCCAATCACAGTCATTGTAGCTTCATTGAAATTTTGAACGTGTGATCTCGGTCACATCCCGCGAACCAAGCAGGCTATCAATTTAGTTTGTCCACTTGTTCGGGGTGCAGGCCTGCCGTGGCTGGCACTTCGTAACTGGCGAGTAAAGAGCAATTAAATTTCCAGGGATTCGAGCATTCGCCGAAGCGCTTTGCCGCGATGGCTGATCGCATTTTTAACCTCGGGCGCAAGCTCGGCCATCGTCATGCCGTATTCCGGCACATAAAAATAAGGATCATAACCGAACCCATTGTGTCCGCGCGGTTCGGCAATAATGTAACCGGAACATTCCCCTTCGACGCGTAAACTATTACCTTCTGCCGGATCATAAAGAACAAGAGCGCATACATATTGCGCCGGGCTAAGCAGGGTTACAGGCGCATCCTGCGGATTAGCGGCTGGCTTACCGTGCCGCTTTTTTCGCAGTTCGTCAAGCAGCTTCTCGTTATTATCCCGATCAGTCGCGTGTTCCCCGGCAAACCGCGCGGAGTATACGCCGGGTGCGCCATCAAGCAAGTCGACGCGTAAGCCGGAATCGTCCGCCAGCACCGGAATGCCGGCAGCGCGGGCGATCGTCCGCGCCTTTTTTTCCGCATTGGCCAGAAACGTTTCTCCGTCCTCGACGATTTCCGGCATATTCGGCACATCGTGCAAACTGCGTACGGAAAGGCCGACTTTTGCGAACATATCGGCAAACTCGCGCACTTTCCCGCTATTTTTCGTGGCGATGATGATTTGCTTATTGTTGAACCGCACGTTTCGCAGCCTCCGCTATTTTCTCGGCAAGTTCCGGCCCGAGCGCTTGTTTTTGCAGATCGATCATGGCTAAAATCCCCTGCTCGGCAAGTTCCAGCAAGTTGTTCAACTCCGATTTTGTAAACGGCGATTCCTCGCCTGTTCCCTGGATTTCCACAAATTTGCGGCTGCCTGTCATGACGACGTTCATATCCACCTTTGCGCTGGAATCCTCTTCATAGTTCAGATCCAGGCGCGGCTCGCCGGCGATGACCCCGACACTTACGGAAGCAAGAAAGTCATTTAACGGAATCGCCGGCAAATTCGCCTCTTTCGCCAGCTTGTCTAAAGCCAGCGCCAAAGCGACAAACGCTCCCGTAATCGAAGTGGTGCGCGTTCCCCCATCCGCCTGCACGACGTCGCAATCAAGCGTAATGGTCCGCTCGCCCAACATCTCCAGATTGACGACAGACCGCAATGCTCTGCCGATCAAACGCTGGATTTCCATCGTGCGGCCGCCCAGTCTGCCTTTGGCGGCTTCGCGTTGGTTTCGCTGCTGCGTCGCGCGCGGGATCATGGAATATTCCGCGGTGACCCAGCCTTTTCCTTGCCCTTTCATAAACGGCGGCACGCGGTCTTCCACCGTTGCCGTGCAAATCACTTTGGTATCGCCGACTTCAATAAAAACAGAACCCTCCGCATATTTGTTATAGTTGGTCAAAATTACCGTTTTTCGCAATTGGTCAAGCTGTCTTCCGTCAGGTCTCAAAGCGCAGTCTCCTTTTTTTCTGTATCATTCCGGCCAAGCGGGCAAAGCTTTTGCAAGTACACAAACATTTTAGCAAAGACATAAGAGAAAATCACGGGCGGCAAAAAAGAACACCCGAAGAAGGCTCTCCGGGCGCTCGCTGACGCGCGGCGCTATGTGTCGCATCCTATAACCGCAGCGGGTTGATATGCGCCTCTTTGCTGACGGGGCGGCCGTAATCGGTGTGATCCGACGCGACCACCTGGACGCTGCCGTCCACCATGATTTGCACTTTGTCGCCGCCGGTGCTATCCGCTAGCGATTGTACTACCGACTGCAGCGTTTCCGCGGGAACCGTGTTGTCGGAACTGAGAATTTGATTGCCGAAATTGACGGTTACCAACCCATCCGATTGATCCACGCCCAAAATTTCCGCAGACGGCGCAATCACTTCCTGCAGTTTCGATTGTTCGCCGGGGCCCTTGATCAACTGTTGCAACGCCGCCATGGCAATATCTTGCGGCTGTTCGATCAGCCGCGTAACCGGGACATAATAGCGATAACCCTGGGATGTTTCGTTTAAGAAATAAAGCGTTACCGGAGATGCTTCGCTTATCGGGACACCGGCGGCCTGCTCCACATTGATGCCGATTGCCCGCGACACGGGCTCATCCAAAGGCATGCCGGCAACGGGCATTTCCACCAAATCCTGCCCCGCAATTTGCAACCGCACTTTATCGACGCTTGGAAAACCCGTTAGCGTCCATGTAACCGCTTCGAGTATTTTGCGTTCGTCGCTTGCCGCATAGTCCGCAAACTGTTTGGAAAAGTCAACCGTAGCCAGTTTTTCTTTGGCGTCGATATCCACGGTCATCGTCGTATTTTTCGGCAATAGCGCTTTAAAACCGGCCGGCAGCATTTCGGTTACGGGTCCGCCGTCGACCATATATTCGAGAGACCGTTTGGCAATCCCCTCGGAAAAAGGCAGATCCATCGTGATTGGCGCCACATAACCGTCGCTGTCTTTAAAATACAGCGTTACCGGCGCCGTTTTGCCTGAACCCGCCATCTCTTCCGCGGGAGCGATCGTCTGAATGTCCGCCCCTCCCTCCGTTTCCGCCGGCGGCGGATCAATTTCCGTTTTCGTTTTGAACAAGCCGCAACCGGCAACGAAGAGCGGCAGGCTTAAAATCAAAAGCAGCGCAACCCCCCTGAACCATCCGCTACGCATCATAAACGCTTCCTCCTCGTCAACTTGATTAATATTATGTATACGAGCCCACATAAGGTTTATAACCACTTTTTGTCCAAGAAACGGGACACAATATGCGAAGCGGAATTTTTAATGCAAACCTGAAGGAGGAAAACGCGTGAGCATGGACGCGGAAAATTTGGACATTGCCGAAGACGCCAAAAAGTGGTTGGAAAAACGTGGCGTGGGAGTCGGGGATATTGCCGAATTGGTCATATTTTTGCAAAAAGATTATTTCCCGGATTTGTCGCTGGAAGAATGCCGCGCCAATGTAGAGCGTGTGCTGTCCAAGCATGAGGTGCGCAATGCGATCATGACCGGCATCCAACTTGACACATTAACTGAGGAAAACAAACTTAGCGAGCCGCTATTAGGCATGATTCGCCGTGACGAGGGCCTGTATGGCTGCGACGAAATTTTGGCGCTGTCCATCGTGAATGTATACGGCAGCATCGGGCTCACCAACTACGGCTATATCAATAAAATAAAGCCGGGCATTTTGCAACGACTGAACGATAAAAGCGGACCAAACGTCAATACCTTTCTTGATGATATCGTCGGCGCCATCGCCGCTTCCGCCTCCAGCCGGATCGCGCACAGCAAAAAGGCGGTTCAGGGAAGCCAACAACCCGGCGGCGGCTAATTTCCATGCGCCGCAGCCAAAGAACTTTCAGCTGTCTATAGCCTGAAGAAGCGACTTTCGTTAGCCAAATATTCGGGCCTGCCGACATTTGCCGACTTTTGCCGACTTTAGCGGGTAGTCGTTTCGTCTCCGCCTCGGGCCAAATAAATCATGTGGGCGATCGTTTCGGACAAGGCAAAGCGCAGTTGATGCAAGGAAAGATTGGCGCCGAACATCGCCAGGCAAATCTCGTAGGCGGTCGCCCCGTTTTTCATGAACCCGGATATGTTTAAAAGCCGTTGCTCATGATGCTGTATAATTTCTTCGGCCCTATGTGCAATCCCGGCAAACGGCTCGCGGTGCCCGGGGTAGGCAACCGCCGCCTTTAGTCGGGACAGCTCGCGCAAACCGGCGAGATATGTTCGCAGCGGATCCGGATCAATTCCCGGTATGTAGCTGATATTGGGCGTAATTTGCGGGAGTACCTGGTCGCCGCAAAAAATTTCCTTCGTGGCGGTATCCAAAAAACTTAAGTGTCCGGCGGCATGCCCGCCATGTTCCATAATCAGGCAATTGCGGTTTCCGATGCGGATCGTCTCGCCTTTGCCAATGCAAGTGGCTTGCGGGCGCGGGGAAACAAGCGGCACAAAGCTTTCCAAATGTTCCCGCAGCGGTTCCGCCAACTGCGCATTCATCCCGTGCGCCAAAAAAAGCCGTTCGATTGCGTCGGTCAGCGGGCGTTCTTCGCCCCACAGCAAATCGGCTTGCCGCATACCGGTTTCGGACATGAATACGGGAGCCCCCGTTTGCTCTTGAAACCAGCCCGCCAATCCGTAATGGTCGGGATGGTGATGCGTCAGCACAATTGCGGAGATTTCGGCAAATGAACAGCCGACTTCCGCCATAATTTGCCGCCACGCTTCCAATGCTTGTCCAGTGTGCAATCCCGGATCGATCAGTGTGTATCCTGCAGCGCCTTTAACGAGATAGCTGTTTACCCAGCGCAACGGAAACGGCAACGGAATGCGCGCCTGGATGAGATCGCCGCTTATGCGGGTCCACAATGGTTTAGCCACGATCCTTATCCGCCTTTCCGCCGACAAAAATCATCCGCCGCGATTGTTCTTCCCGGTAAGCGGAGCCGTCATAACCGCCATATATTTGTTCGACAAAGAGCCCGGCTGCGGAAATCGCCGCGAGAAACCATTCCTGATCATACAGTTTCACCTGTTCGTTATATGTGCGCGGCACTGTTTCCGGTTCGCTCAAGACAATCTTTTTGCAAACACAACCATTTTCGATCCACCGGGTCTCCTCGATTGTCGCCGCGCCTTCCTGCCGAATAGTGCGCGGTTGCAAATTTTTCACAACCGTTCCCGGATTGAGATAGTCGATGATAAACTTGCCGCCGGGTTTCAACATCCGGGCAATTTCCGCAATCACTGCGATATTTTCCTGGTCGTTTGCAAAATACCCGAACGAGGTAAACAAGTTCACCACCGCGTCAAAGCCGCCGGACAGCGGCACATGGCGCATATCTCCACGCTTCCAGACTACTTCGCCGGAAGTGTCGAGTTTTTTTGCTTCGTTTAATAAAACTTCCGACAAATCCACCCCGGTCACCCGATATCCCAAAGCCGCCAGCGACAGGGAATGCCTGCCCATGCCGCAGCACAAATCAAGCACTTGCGCCCCCGCAGGCAACCGCAGCCATTTGCTCATGGCCAACACCTCGTTTGCCGCCCCCTGGAAATCGCGATGTTTATATACGAGCAAATAATCTTTGCCAAAACTTTTTTCGTACCATGCTTCCATTCTCCATCACCCGATGTCGATTTTATTCTTTTCCATTGTAAACGACCTGGATGTAATGAACAATCCCGGAACATCATGCTATAATTATTATTTGAAGCGATATGAAAAGAGCCCGATCGGAGGATATGAAATGCCAGTTATTTTACGGCAAAAAACGGACGGCAAAATTTTTTCCTGCATTTTAAAAAATATTTACGATTTGGATTATTACGGCACGCGATATTGGGACGATCCTAAGCGCGCGGATGCGGAATATGCCGACTTTTTGCAGCAGATGAACGAAGACATTGGGAAATGGGAGCTTGTTGAAATAGAGGAACATCAACTGAAAATGTGCAATGTCAAATTGGCCAACGATCCTCGCCGGTCCGTGTATTTGGATCAAAAAGGACACCTTACCGTTCGCTAAAAAACTTGACTAAAGTCACGAAAAATGCCGAATCGAAATGCTAAACTTGCTTCATACTACGTTTTGGAGGTTTGAATATGGAAATTAAGTCACTTCGGGAAGCAAGCGAATTTAGCTCCGAACAATTCACCAAAAGGATCGTCTACAAAAAGGGCGAAAGTGTTGTGTTCGTCCTGAATTTCAACCCGGGCCAGGAGTTGCCGCCGCACAAGCATCCCGGCACGAACATCTTTATCCTGGTGCTGGAAGGAAACGGCACGATTACTGTTGACGGCGCCAGTTCGGAAGTAACGGCGGAAGATGTGATCTGCTGCGAAGGCGGCGAACAATTTTCGTTCAAAAACACAGGCAGCGGAAAAGCGCGTCTTTATGTTGAATTGGTGAAAATTCCTGATGAATCTTACGCGAAAAATATCTGACCATTGAACTTACAAAGCTGAAATCGCAAAGTTCGCAGTTCGCATACCGATTGAGCCCTCCAGCAACCACCCGAATTCATGACGGGAATTATTGGAGGGTTTTTTGCCGTCTTTCCTTCATGGTTCCAATGCGGTTTTTATGCTAGAATGTTTCAAAGACAACTTTCACGGAGATGATCATCATGGGTGATCTGTTCGCCCCCAGCCATATATTGCTGATCCTGATTGTCGTATTGCTGTTGTTCGGACCGAAGAAGCTGCCGGAATTGGGAAGGGCGTTCGGCAAAACGTTGCGCGAATTCAAAAACGGCGCCAGCGGCCTGATGTCGGACGATGAGCCAAGCCCGAACGCGAAGTTGCCTGATGGGCCAAATAACGAAACGAACAAGCAATAAATGTTCAGCCAAATTTACCGGTAAGCGCGCTTCATTTAGCTGGAAAAACCTTCGGAGCGGATGAGGACAACCTCCGCCTGCGTCCGATCAGCAAGATTTGCTTCGCCAATTTGTTCAGATAAGCGTGCTTAGGATACGCATGAAAAATCGCGGAACATTTTCGAACGGATGAAAAAGGTTATTTCCGGCGAATGAAAGTCATCGCCTGATTAGCCCGCAAACCGGGCGGTAGCGCAAAAAAGCGCGCCTGCGCGAAAGCGGCGCAACAGATTATCCAGCCTGCATTTCCCGGTTTGTTGGGACATTTGCAGGCTGGTCTTTTGTTTCCGTAATTCTTTGCGTCCGATCCGCTTTCGGCAACCGGGTGAATTGGTGCGCCTCGACCGTCTGCGGGAAAACCTCCCGTTATTTTCGGCAACTTTCCGATCATCTTTCAGGTTTGCGGCCACTAACGGTCGCAGGAGAGCTTATTTTGCGCAAATTGACCACTTTTTTATTCTAACGGACGTGAGAGAGCCTATTCTTACATTTTCCCCGATATTCGGGCATTGAAATGACAAATAGCGTCCACTGCGTCCGTTAGAATTTCAATCCGGCCTTTTTTCGGTAAATAGCCTCTGCTGCGTCCGTTAGCAGTGTGCAAGGAGGGGTGTGTAGAGCGGAACGCTTGCATTGTGCAGGTGGGTTGTGCAAGGTAGCTTAACGTTAGCATCGGGCGGTGGGGGTGATCCTCCGTTTTAGTGTTGCGCTGGAAAAGACGATCCCCTCCCGTTTTCGCGTTGCACAGTAGGGCGGCGCTCCCCTCCCGTTTTCGCGGTGTGCAAGGTGGTTTAGCGTTCGCCAAGCGCAGGTGCTGGAATGGCCGCATGGATGCGGTTGGTTTGGGCCCGCATATAAAAACTAAAAAAACTTCTTATTATCATCCCGGTCTCATACGGGAAGGATAATAAAAAGTTTTTATTGTCACTCGCCGTCATTGTTAAATCTTTAACTCCCCAAGCCGTATCAGCTCGACAACCGCCTGCGAACGACCTTTGACGTTCAATTTCTGCATAACGTTGGATATATGATTGCGCACGGTCTTTTCGCTGATAAACAGCATTTGGGCGATTTCTTTCGTTGTTTTGTCCTGAACAAGCAGCTCGAAGACTTCGCGTTCGCGGTTGGTCAACAAAAACTTGCTCTTGTGGTCGCTACCCTTCAATTCGTGTCACCCCTCCTTGCTCGGGCTATTGTTGTTACAAGGTATAGGGATTCAGTCAAATTCATCATATGAAGAATGCAGACCGTTGGTGAGGTATCGGAGGAATTTGGGCATGCAAATGGGCAAATAGCAAATCGGTAAAAAGCAAATCGGGCTGTTTGACTATGGCGTCAAGGAACAGCCCGAATAGCGGCCAATACGAGGTGTTAAGCGAAATATACCGGACAGTCTTAATTACCGCATGTTGCGGTTCGGAAAAGGGGAGGGAAGGATGTTGCGGTTTGTTCCGGCGCGGTCCGGAAACAGCCGTTCCACCATTCTGTTGAACTCGACAATCGCCCCGCGAATCGGCTGGCCATTGCGCAAATGCCGCGCATAACCGCTCATCCGCTCCACGAAGCCGGGATTGGCGGAAATATAAACATTGCGAACAGGGTGCCTCGATTGAACGATGCTCGCGATCCGGTTGCGCAGCGCGTTATTAACGTCATCCACCGCCATCCGATTGCCGTTCACGCCGTTATTTACCCGATTGCCAACGTCAGTGCGGATTCCGGCGCGGTTCGGCTCCGGCACAAATCCGGGGGTGCGGAACGGCGTCGTGCGATCCGTCACACGGTTCATACGGCCGGGCGCGTTATCCAGTCCGGTCCGGGTCGTTCCGCCCGGCACCGGAGCGGTCGGCGCAACGCGCGCACGCGGTCCGGTCATTCTGGCATTGTCCGCCAATGTAATCGCCACGTACGCATTCCGATCCGTGAGCAGGACGTATGCCCTGTCCACTTCCCGCAAGGCCGCGATGCGGTCGGCAATATCCTGGCTGACTTCCATGCGGGTATTGTTATGCAGGGCATTCGTGTTTGCGCCGCCTCTGTTGTCCATACGGAACGGAGTGTTGAACGGCTTGACATTGTTGGTTTGGACCCGGTTGCCGGTATCCGTCCCCTGGCGAGTCATACAGCCGGTCAAAGAGGTGGCCGCCAAAACGCCGATTAAGCCTATTTTCCAAAGCTTTTCTTTCACATTCCCATCTCCAATCATGAAATGATGTTGATGCACCCACCATTAGCATGAGAAGCGGAAAGGGAATTATGTGCTTAACCTGTTGACAGTATTGTCATTACTTGCCGATAAACTGCTCCGTAAACATTTTCCCGCACATGCCGCCGTTGGCAATGCCGATTCCGATCTGGGTAAAACTCGCATTCAGAATATTTTCCCTGTGTCCCGGCGAATTCATCAGCGCTTGATGCGCCGCCGCCACGCTTTGGTTGCAGGCGATATTTTCCCCGGCCGCAGTGAACGAAATGCCAAAACTCCGCATCATGTCAAAAGGAGAACCGTAAGTGGGCGATTGGTGGGAAAAATAATGCTTGTCCACCATTTCCCGGCTTTTGATGCGGGCTGTTCTGGCCAATTCCAGATTAATGGCCAAAGCGCGCAGCCCTCTTTTTGTGCGTTCGCCGTTGACGAGATTAACCATCTGCTGTTCCTCCGCGCTCAAGCCGGGAACATTCGGCGCTTTCGGCACAGGCGCTTGCGGAGCCGGAACAGGAGGCCGCGGCTTTTTGGCTTCCGCATAAGCCCACAGAATGGACTGCAGCGTTTTAAAATCCACGACGCCGGTAACGGGCAACCCGTATCTCCGCTGGAACAGTTTGACCCCTAAAGCGGTTTGCGCGCCGTAAATGCCGTCGATAGCGCCCGGATAATATCCCAACGTTTTCAACATGGATTGTACGGCATACACATCGGGCCCCCGCGAACCGACGCCAAACGCATTTACGGTTTGCAGCGGAATCAGCAATGCCAAACAGACGGCCGATATGACCGCCAGCTTTTTAAATTTGTCAGGCATACCAACATTCGCTCCTTTTTGTTCGAATGGAAGCAGTATGCATAATATGCCCAACACGTTCGCTAAAATTTACGGAATCCCGAGTCCTTCATAAATAAATCCTGTCGCTTTCATCTCGGCGGCGGGCAACGCGTTGCGCGTGTCAAGCAGATACGGATTGCGCATGCGCGCGCGCACGGCGGACCAATCAAGCATGCGGTATTCTTCCCAGTCGGTTAAAAGCATGCATGCGTCGGCATGCGTAATCGCGTCCATCGCTGTTTGGCAGTATTCGACTTTCAAGTTGCCGTACAACCGTTGAAACATAGCCATGCCTTGCGGGTCGTGGACCTTGACATTCGTCCCGAATTCCAGCAATTCGGAAATAATCGCTTCCGCCTGCGAATTGCGCACATCATCCGTGTTCGCTTTAAACGTGAGCCCCAAAATGGCCACCGTTTTCCCGTTCATGGTTTTTAATTGCTTGCGCAGTTTGGTTACGCAATAATGTTGCATCAGCTCATTTGCTTCGATGGCGGCGGCAACGGTGCCCAACTTGACGCCGTATTTGCGCCCCGTCATCATCAGCTCCAATGTATCTTTGGGAAAACAGCTGCCGCCCCAGCCGCTCGACACCTGCAGAAATTTGTTGCCGATCCGCGAATCAAGGCCCATACCCGCGGCCACATCGGAAGCGTTGGCGCCGACGGCTTCACACAAGCGCGCAATATCGTTCACATAACTGATTTTAACGGCCAAAAAGGCGTTCGAAGCATATTTGATCAATTCGGCGCTTTTCGTATCGGTGGCAAAATATACCGTCCTGTTTTCCGCCGGCTGCAGGTTAAGCTTGCGGTTGAATTGCGCAAACCCGCGTCTTTCCATGATCGGTTCATATAACCGATTCATCATCTCGTTCGCGATCGCTTCGCTAAAGCCTACAATAATCCGGTCGGGATAAAAAACATCCTGCAGGGCAAAACCTTCGCGCAAAAATTCCGGATTGCTGACAACGGCAAAATGTTTGCCCCGAATGAGTTTCGCTTTTTGCTCCACGATGGAAGCCACCAGATCGGATGTGCCCACAGGCACAGTGGATTTGTTGGCAATGACGGTGAAATGTTCGTTCGACAGATGTGTAGCGACGGATTCCGCCGCTTGTTTGACGTAGCGCAAATCAACCGACCCGTCTTTCCGCGAAGGCGTTCCGACACATATCATGACGATGTCGGCGCCCGCCACGGAACCGTAATCCGTTGCGGCAAACAGCGTGTTCCCGTACGTTTCCTGGATCAACAAATCAAGACCCGGCTCATATATCGGGCTTTTTCTCTGGCGGATCATCGCGATTCGCGCTTCATCAATATCGATGATGGTCACCTTGTGGCCCGTCGCGGCAAAGGCGGCCGCCGTTACGCTGCCGACATAACCGGATCCGATGCATGCGATGTTCATGGCGCTTCACCCTTTCCCCCAAAATGTCCGGATTTTTTGCGGTAATGATCGATCATCAGCGTCAAGCCCTGTTCCAAAGTGACTTGCGGCTCCCAGCCCAGGATTCGCTTCGCTTTGGCAATGTCGGGGCAGCGCCTGCGCGGGTCGTCTTGCGGAAGCGGGCGAAATATAAAGCCGCTTTTGCATCCGGACAAACGCACGACGATTTTGGCCACTTCCAGTATTTGATGCTCAACCGGATTGCCGATATTGACAATTTCGCCTTCGGCTTCTTGCTTTTCCATCAAAAGCAACAATCCGCGGATCGTGTCGTCCACATAACAAAAGGAGCGCGTCTGCGTCCCGTCTCCGAAAATGGTCAGCGCTTGATTCGCCAATGCCTGGGTGACGAAGGTGGAGATGACGCGGCCGTCGTCGTTGCGCAAGCCCGCCGCATAAGTATTGAAAATTCTCGCAACCCGCGCCTTTACGCCGAACCGGGCAACATACTCAAAACAATACACTTCGCCCAAGCGTTTCGCCTCATCGTAACAGGCGCGCGGCCCCCAGGTGTTCACATTTCCGCGGTATGCTTCCGGCTGCGGGTGAACATCCGGGTCGCCGTATACTTCACTCGTGCTCGCATACAGGAGTTTCGCCCCGTTTCTTCTCGCCAATTCCAGCATATTGCGCGTGCCGGCCGTATTCGCCAAGATCGTGGCAAACGGCTCCGCCTGGTAAAATTTTGGCGAGGCGGGCGACGCCAGATGATAAATTTCGGTGACATCCCTGAGACGGGCATCCGTGAGCCATTCGGGCGAAGCAACATCGTCCCGCAATAAAGTAAACCGTTCATGATCGGCAAAGTCAATCATATTTTCCGGTTTTCCCGTAGACAAATTGTCGATGCCGATAACGGCGCAACCTTCCTTAAGCAATGTCCGGCAAAGCATGGATCCGAGAAATCCCGCAGCTCCCGCTACCGCAACTTTCTTCATGTTCGCTCGTCACCCGCCCCGCCGTCAAACGTCCGGTTCATGGCCGATTGCTTACCGGTTGCGAAAAATTGCCGCATATATTGATCAAACTCTGTTTTCATGCTGCTGTTTTTATAGGCGAATTCAATCGTAGCCTGCAAAAAGCCCAATTTGCTGCCGATGTCGTATAATTTGCCGCCCGCCGCAAACGCCAACAGCTTTTCTTTTTTCGCCAGTTCATGCAGCGCATCAGTGAGCTGAATTTCGCCCCCGACACCGGGTTTTGTATGCTCCAAAATTTCGAATATATTAGGGCGCAGCACATATCTGCCCATTATCGCCATATTTGAAGGCGGATGATGCGCCGGTTTTTCCACCAGGCCGTTCACTTGATACAAATTCTCGTCCACGCGCACACCGTCAATAATGCCGAACTTGCGCACCTCGCTTGAGGCCACGGCTGCAACGCCGACAACCGGAGCGTCGTGTTTTTCGTAGACTTCGATCAGTTGTTGCAAACACGGCGCCGGGCTGTCGATCACCATATCGCCCAGCAAAACGGCGAACGGTTCATGGCCGATAAATTTGCGGGCGCACCAAATTGCGTGTCCGACGCCGCGAGGGCTTTTCTGCCGGATATAATGGATATCCGCCAATTCGACAATTTCATTTACCATCTTCAATAAATCATACTTCCGCTTTTCTTTCAAATTGGCCTCCAGTTCGCAGTTGCGATCGAAATGGTCTTCGATGGAGCGTTTGCTGCGCCCTGTGACAATCAAAATGTCCTCGATGCCGGACTGCACCGCTTCTTCCACGATATATTGAATGGCCGGCTTATCCACAATCGGCAGCATTTCCTTCGGCATCGCTTTTGTCGCCGGCAGAAAGCGAGTTCCCAAACCGGCCGCCGGTATGATCGCCTTTCGAATCCTGGCCAATTGGCTCACCCCATTTCCGGTTGCCCGGCCAACTTAGAATTGTCGGTTAAACGGAACGGAAAATTGTTCATTTCCTGGGCCTCCTCCCCATTTGGCCTCATAATATTTGGCATATAGCGGAAACGTGATTCCGTTGATATGTTCGCGCAGCGGATCGGAGCGGATGGTGGAACTTGCGTTGTGATGCGTAACCGGCAATCCCGAATCGATCGTGGGATAACCGGCGAGCCGCAAACGCCTGTAATAATCGTTGTCGGCAAAATACTGCGGCAAATTCGTATCCCACCGCCCCACATTCCGTACCGCTTCCATGCTGAACGCCACAAACACATCATAATGGGTAAAAATGGCTCCCCAACGTTTGCCGTCTGCGATCAACTGCTCCGCCATGGCCAGCAATTGCTCGGCCGAGCCCGGCGCCGCTTCCGCGTCGTTATGCATAAAGAGGATCACATCGCATTTTTCGTCCATGCCGACCGTTTGCAATAAATTCATCGATTGGCTGAACGTCAACGGGACAATAGGCGCTATAACGCGAAAATTTGCCGCGAAAAAAGGGTGCGTAACGAGCTCCCGCTGTTCCGAGTTGTCGATCAGGATCGTCTCCCGCCAAAACGGCCGTATGCTGTTTGCGGCAGTCAGGAGCAAGTCGGGACGGTTCACATAGGCCAAGCCGATTTTGAATTTCATTCTGCTGCTCCTTTCTCGTTCAAACGCAAATTGAATGCCTCAAGAAACGTTTCCTGCCCGGGGATACCGCCCCATTTTTGCTTGTAATACTCTTCATACAGCGGAAAAGTCACCGAATTCAAAAACGCGAGTTCCCGATCCGACTTGATCGTGGCGCTACCGCCCAGATGATGCGCAACCGGCAGACCGGTTTCCACAATGGTATAGCCCGCTAGGCGCATTCGGCGATAGTAATCGTTATCCGCGAAATAGCGGGGCAAAAACGTATCCCATTCGCCTGTCCGGCGGACTGCCTTAAGCCGAAAAGCCGCAAGCGTATGGTAATGGGTAAATACCGCGCCCCAGCGGCCGCCGTACCGCAGCAACCGCTCCACTTTGCGCACAAACTTGCGTACGGTGCGGGGAGGCGGTTCCGCATCATTGTGCAAAATGACCGCCGCTTTGCAGCCTCGTTCCGCCGCAAGGCGGTACAGCGCGTTCATTGTTTGGCTGAACGTCAATGGAACATCGGGGGTATACACCTCAACGGATAACGTGTGCGCCTGCAGATTATGATCCGGAGAATTGTCGATGACGACTGTTTTATGGCGAAAAGCGCTGATGCTGTTTAGTGCGCGCTTAAGCAAATCCGGCCTGTTTACATAACCGATCCCGATCAACCATTCCGGGCCGGCTTGCCGAGCTCCCGTCCGCTTTACCATGCGGCGCTTTCTTTGGGGGCGCAACGGTTTCTGTTGTAACGCCTTGCCTTTTGTCACGACGCCGAAAATGCGCTTCCGCCTTGCTTTCTGTTTGCGTCTGCCGCGCACAGTACCATCTCCTTTCGCCCATCAAATCAGGCCGTTTTTTTGCAGACGCTGTCTCATTCTGTTACCGACCGCTTCCGGCGAATAGTGCTGGTTGATCGTCTGTCTGCCTGCTTGGGCGATTGCATTCCGCCAATCCGGATCGCCGACCATTTGCCGCATCAACTCCGCGGCATGGTGGATATCCGGTTCCGCCCATATTTGCGGCGCTTTATAGGGGCCGACATCATGGCCGATCTGCGTCAGATTGTAGTTCACAATGGCGGAGTTCATATGATTCATGAAATCCATATTCCCCGACCATCCCGTGGCAATGACCGGCTTGCCAAAATACATCGCTTCGGCGATCACCAAACCGAAACCCTCCGCCCGATGCAGCGATACGAAGCAAT
>DASVDB010000116.1 GCA_036381315.1 Bacilli bacterium
GTTATCGTAAACGGCTCCGAGCCGCAAGTGCTTGGCCGCGTACTGGCGGGAGAACCGCTCGGTACCCGCATCGTTAAATCGTTGTAAGCAAATGGAGGGATATTGGATGAGCGATTATCCGGAAGGGAGAAAATCCGCGAAGAGCGCGCTGTTTCCCACCTATGCCAGATTCCCGATAGCTCTGGTTAAAGGCGAAGGCAGCAGGCTGTGGGACGATCAAGGCAAATCATATTTGGATTTTATGAGCGGCATCGCCGTAACCAATCTCGGCCATGTGCCGGCTGCCGTCAAAGCGGCATTAACGGAGCAGCTTGACAAACTGTGGCATGTTTCCAATTTGTTCGCGATTCCGAACCAGGAGCGGCTGGCGCAGCTGCTGACCGAAAACAGTTGCGCGGACGCGGTGTTTTTTTGCAACAGCGGCGCGGAAGCCAATGAAGCCGCCATCAAACTGGCCCGGCGCTATAATCGGAACATTTTGCATAAAGACCGTTATGAAGTCATTACTTTCCGCCAGTCGTTTCACGGGCGGACGCTCGCCACGTTGACCGCCACGGGTCAAGATAAAGTGAAGGACGGTTTTGCCCCGCTGCCGGAAGGTTTCGTCCACGCGACATTTAACGATGCGGCGGGCTTGGAAGCTAGGATCAACGACCGCACCTGTGCCATCATGTTGGAGATGGTGCAGGGCGAAGGCGGAATTCGCCCGGCGGACCCCGATTTCGTCAAGGAAGTGGTGCGCTTGTGCGCAAAACATGATCTGCTCCTGATCGTTGACGAAATTCAAACCGGCATGGGACGCACAGGCAAGTTGTTTGCATATCAGCATTATGGGATTGAACCGGATATTTTCACGCTGGCAAAAGGCATCGGCAGCGGCTTTCCGATGGGAGCGATGCTCGGCAAAGAAAAATTGCGGGAAGCGTTCGCGGCCGGCAGCCACGGCTCGACCTTCGGCGGCACGCCGCTCGCCACGGCAGCCGGGATTGCGACGATCGAAACGATGCTGGCGGAACGTTTGCCTGAGCGTGCGGAACGGTTGGGGAAATTGGCGCAGGCGTTTTTCGCTAAGGAATTGGCCGGAAATCCGTTTGTCAAGCAGGTCCGCGGCCTTGGGCTGTTGATCGGCATTGAATGCGCCGAGCCGGTGGCGAATGTGCTTGCGACTTTGCGCGAACGCGGCTTGCTGGCCGTATCGGCAGGGCCGAATGTGCTCAGATTGCTGCCCAGTCTAACGATTCCCGAGGAAGATTTCCAGCGCGGTTTGTCGCTTGTTTGCGGCGTTTTGGCGGAAAAAGGCGCCGCGATGGCGAAACCGTAATCATTTTATCGTCAGGAAGGGAGATGATCGCGTGAGTTTGCTCTTGGATCAAGATTTGGCGGCCGGATTGAAAGGCCGGGACTTTTTATCTTTGATTGACTATACGCCGGCGGAGTTGAAATATTTGCTGGCGTTAGGCATCGAGTTGAAGCGGAAACTGAAAGCGGGGGAAGTTTACCACCCGTTGAGCGGAAAGACGTTGGGCATGATTTTTGAGAAATCATCGACCCGCACGCGGATTTCCTTTGAAGTCGGCATGTACCAGCTGGGCGGGCAGGCGTTGTTTTTAAGCCGCAACGACTTGCAAATCGGGCGGGGCGAGACTATTCTCGACACGGCGCAAACGATGTCCCGTTATCTGGACGGCATCATGATTCGCACGTTCGCGCACCGCACTGTCGTTGATTTGGCAAGAGCAGCCACAGTCCCTGTCATTAACGGGCTGACCGATTTCAACCACCCATGCCAGGCGCTGGCCGATTACATGACGATTTACGAACACAAGGGCAAACTGGAAGGGCTGAAACTTGCTTACGTCGGAGACGGCAACAACATGGTCCACTCGCTCATGATGGGCGCGGCCAAACTCGGCCTGCACATCGCCGTCGCGTCGCCGGAAGGATATGATCCCGATCCCGAGGTCATCAGGATGAGTAAAGAATACGCCGCGCAAACGGGCGGTTCGGTGCATCTTTGCCGCGATCCCAGGGAAGCGGCGCAAGGCGCGGACGTGCTGTATACCGACGTATGGGCCAGCATGGGCTTTGAGAGCGAACAGGAGGCGCGCCGAATCGCCTTCAAAAATTACCAGATCAACGCGCAGGTGGCTGGATATGCCAAGCCGGACTATGTGTTTATGCACTGTTTGCCGGCGCACCGCGGCGAAGAAGTGAGCGAAGAAATTATCGACGGAGATCACTCGATCATTTTTGACGAGGCGGAAAACCGTCTGCATGCGCAAAAAGCGATTATGAGCGCGATCATGTAACGGTTGCGAAAGGAGCGGGATGAAGAAAATGGCGAAAGAAAAAATTGTGCTGGCTTATTCCGGCGGTCTGGATACTTCGGTTATTCTGGCTTGGCTAAAGGAAACGTACGACGCGGAAATCATTACGTTCACCGCGGATATTGGGCAAAAAGACGAACTGGACGGTTTGGAGGTAAAGGCGCTGCGCACCGGCGCGACGAAAGCGTATATTGATGATCTGCGCGACGAATTCGCCAAAGATTTTATTTTTCCGCTGTTTCAGGCGGGGGCGCTATACGAAGGGCAATATTTGCTGGGCACCAGCATCGCCCGCCCGCTCATCGCCAAGCGGATGGTGGAAATCGCCTTGCGCGAAGGAGCAACGGCAATCGCCCACGGCGCTACCGGAAAAGGCAACGACCAGGTTCGTTTTGAATTGGCCGCCGCAGCGCTTGCCCCGGGCATCAAGGTGATAGCGCCTTGGCGGGATGAGCGCTTCCGCGAACGGTTCCCCGGGCGCGCCGAAATGATCGCCTATGCCGAAGCGCATGGCATCCGCGTCGCCGCGACCGCCGCCAAACCGTATTCGACGGACCGCAACCTGTTGCATATCAGCTTTGAAAGCGGCATGCTCGAAGACCCGTGGTTTGACGCCAGCGCCGAAGCGAACAAGGACATGTATGTGCTGACGGTTTCGCCGGAAGACGCGCCGGATGAGGCGGAATATGTGGAACTGGAATTTGTCCGGGGCAATTGCGTAGCGGTTAACGGCGAGAAATTGTCGCCTTTGGGCGTGATGGAAAAACTGAACGAACTGGGCGGCAAGCACGGCATCGGCCGCGTCGACATGGTGGAAAACCGGTTCGTCGGCATGAAGAGCCGGGGCGTTTACGAGACTCCGGGAGGCACGATTTTGTTCACCGCGCACCGCAAAATGGAGTCGCTCACAATGGACCGCGAAGTCATGCATCTGCGCGATTCGCTGATTCCCCGGTATAGTGCGCTTGTGTACAACGGCTTTTGGTTTGCGCCGGAACGGCTGGCGCTGCAAGCGCTCGTTAGCGAAAGCCAGAAAAACGTTACCGGAACCGTGCGGCTGAAATTGTACAAAGGCAACGTGATCGGCGCCGGCGTGAAAAGCCCGGTCAGCTTGTACAACCCGAACATCGCCACGATGGAAGCCGATCCGTCGCAAGCATACGACCAGTCGGATGCCACCGGCTTTATTCATCTCCATGCGCTGCGCCTGAAGGCGCAAACCGCGGTCAAGCAGTCGAACGATTAAACGGGCTTGGCATGTTTTTAGCGTCAATGCGAAAGTTCGCGTCGCCATAACATGCTTGTTCAGAGGGCGTTGAAGGGAGTTAAACCAGGTGTCAAAACTGTGGGGCGGACGTTTTACCAAGAAAACGGATCAGTTGGTGGAAGCATACACGGCTTCCATCCTGTTTGATAAAGAATTGGCGGAAGAAGACATCGCGGGCAGTTTGGCGCATGTTGCGATGCTGGGCAAATGCGGCATTCTCCCCGAAGAAGATGTGGAAAAAATCAAAGACGGCCTGCACAAAGTGATGGCGAAAATCCGCCACGGCGAAATGGAGTATTCCATAGCCGACGAAGACATCCATATGAACATTGAAAAAACGCTGATCGACGAAATCGGTCCGGTCGGCGGCAAACTGCACACCGCGCGCAGCCGCAACGATCAGGTGGCGACGGATATGCACTTGTATTTGCGCAGCCGTGTCGTGGAGCTGGTCGATTTGCTGGCGAAGCTGCAAGAGTCGCTGTTGGAACAAGCCAAAGCGAATACGGAGACCATTTTGCCGGGCTATACGCATTTGCAGCGGGCACAGCCGATTTTGTTCGCGCATCATTTGCTCGCTTATACGAGCATGTTCCAGCGCGATATCGAGCGCCTGCAGGACAGCTACAAACGCGTGGATGCGCTGCCGCTCGGAGCGGGAGCGTTGGCCGGCACGACGTTTCCGATCGACCGCCACTTTGTCGCGGAACAACTCGGATTTGCGCGGATTTACGACAACAGCCTGGACGCGGTCAGCGATCGCGACTTTATCGTAGAATTTTTGGCGAACGCGTCGCTCATCATGATGCATTTGTCGCGGTTGTGCGAAGAATTGGTGATGTGGTCCAGCACCGAGTTCGGGTTCATCGAGTTGGACGATGCGTTTTGCACGGGCAGCAGCATTATGCCGCAGAAGAAAAATCCCGACGTGGCCGAGCTTGTGCGGGGCAAAACGGGCCGCGTTTACGGCCATTTGGTCGGCATGCTGACAGTGCTCAAAGCGCTGCCGCTCGCCTACAACAAGGACATGCAGGAAGACAAGGAAGGCATGCTTGACACGGTGAAGACGCTGCAGGGCGCGCTGCAGCTGATGGCGCCGATGATTGCGACCATGAAGGTGCAGCGTACGCGGATGCGCCAGGCGGTGAACAGCGACTTTTCCAACGCGACGGATATTGCCGACTACCTGGCGGCGAAGGGCATGCCGTTCCGCCAGGCGCACGAAGTGATCGGCAAGCTGGTGCTGTATTGCATCGAAAGCGGCAGGGTGCTGCTGGATTTGTCGCTGGATGAATATACGAAATTCTCCCCGCTGTTCGCGGACGATATATACGAGGTGCTTCAGCCGGAGCATGTGGTGAACGCCCGCGACGTATACGGCGGCACCGCAGCCGGGCAGGTGCAGAGCGCGATCGCCCGCGTGGAAGCGGCGATCGGTGTGACGCAGCAATGGGTCGACCAACATTTGCAAAAAGTTAGATAAACGTAAATATTGTGATATGCGGGCCGACTGGCCTTTTTGACCGGCTGCTTTTTGAATTATCAATTCGTTTTTGTGCCGGCCTTTTCCGCAAATGATGCGGCATCACATGAACACGCGACGAAGAACGTCCTGTTTCCGTTTTAACGAATGGATCAGGGCGTTTTTATATTTTTTTAGGAGTTGATTAATATGGATTATGCCAAGGCACATGCCGAATTTATCGGGCGCCACGCCGCGAACAGAACCGGTGAGCGCCGCAACCGGCTGGAACGGGGGCACAGTCATGCGGAACAATTATTTCTTAAAAATGTTTGGTGGCCATTGCGCGGGGATTTTCAGGATTTGCACCCGGAATACGAGGTGCTGGATTGGCGGGGAAGATCTTACTTTGCCGATCTGGCCTGGTTGCCGGGTCATGTCAAACTGTTAATCGAAATCAAGGGGTATTCGTCGCACGTGCGGGATATGGATCGGCAGAAATTTTGCAACGAGTTGAACCGTGAGACTTTTCTGTATGCGATGGGTTACCATGTGATCTCCTTCGCCTATGACGATGTAGAGCAACGTCCGGAATTGTGCATTTCCTTGCTCAGGATGGCGCTAAGCAGGCACCAGCCCGAAGCCAGGCCGGTTTCCCTTTCGCGGCTAGCCGAAAAAGAATTGGCATTATTGGCGATTCAACTTGCCCGTCCCATTCGGCCAATGGATGTTAAGCGACATTTTCAGATCGATCATCGGACAGCCGTCAGGATGTTGCGGAAATTGTGTGAAAAAGGTTGGCTGAAGCCGTCGCCGCGCGGAAAAGGAGAAAGGGTTGTAAGATACGAGTTGGTCCCCAATGTGGTGGAATATTTAAACTAGAATGGCCTTCAATGAAACTACGAATTAGTTGGATTTTGTCCAACTAATTCGTAGTGAAAAGGCGATGTGAATGCAATTAGTTGGATTTTGTCCAACTAAATTTGTGTCAAGATGAAGGAAATCAATAAATTTGCCCAAATTAGTTGGATGAAATCCATTTAATGCAAGAAGTCTGAACAAACATAAGAAAATAGTTGGATGAAATCCAACTAATGCGCGGGTGAACCTTCAGGTGCCGCCAACCCAACATCATTCCGCCGGCGCACGCTGCCGCAATATGCGCATGCGGTAGCAGTTCATCGCCGTTTCCCCAAGGTCTTCGACCAGATTGTAGTTGGCCCACGCGCCTACGGCCGCGCCGATGCCCGGGACAAGCTGGAGCATCTTGCGAAAATCGATGGCGTCGCGGTATTCCTGCTGAAAATCGCGCCAATTGATCTCGTCGTAAAACGCTTGGCCGGACGGCAAGCCATCCGCCGTTTCCTGCCAATGTTCAATGCGTTCCAATACTTTTAGCCGGTGCTCGTAACCGGAAAAAGCAAGCTGAAACACATACAACAAAAACACTCTTTCCCGCGCATCGTCCGCCCGGAATCCGTAATGCCCCGCCAATTCGAACAGCATCTTCATCTTGATCGCGAGCAGCGCCGGAAAATCGGCAAGGCCAAGCAAAAGGCCGCCCGCCCCGGTTCCCGCTCCTTCCGCCGAGGCTACCCGTTTGTAACGGGAAATAACCGCCTTGGCATGCGCATCTTTTTCTTCGAGTGTCTTTCCGCCTGCAATCGGGTTGCCCGGCAGAAACTTTGCGGTAAACAACGAAGCGTGCACCATGCCTTTCACGCCGGTAGTGAGAATCTGCTGAATCCGCTCGGGAATGACGCGATTTGTCCAGTGGTTGAGCAGCTTCGCTGAACGCTCCAGTATCCCCGGACGCTGCAGCAGGCGTTTCCGCCACGCTTGCAATTCTGCCGCGACCATTCGTTCATAGGCGCCGCTGTTTCCCAAACTTATGCACCTCCAACTAAACGACTACCGGCTAAAGCCGGTAAGTTCATATATTGGCGACTGAAAGTCGCCTATCCAGGCTAAAACCTACTGAAAGACCTTTGGCTGAAGCCAACAGAACGTTTCCAACGGAAACTCGGTCTGTTTGCTGGCTTGCAGCCTTTAAAGCTTGCCGGCTTGCAGCCTTTAACCCAACTTGCAACCTTTAGCGGTCGTAGGAGAGCTTATTTTGCGCAAATTGCCGGCTTTTCAATTCTAACGGTCGTGGGTGAGCCTATTCAGGTATTTTTCCTGATATTCGGGCATCGGAACGACAATTAGCGTCCACTGCGACCGTTACAATTTATTATCAGCCATTTTTCGGCAAATAGCGTCCGCTGCGTCCGTTAGCGTTGGGCGGGGAGAAGAGCCCCCGTTTTGCGTTGCGGGGAGACGATCCTACCCGATTTAGCGGCGTGAGGGAGGTAATCACCCCGTTTTAGCATTGCGCAGAGATGCAGTCCACCCGTTTTGGCATTGTACAAGGATACGGTCTCTCCGTTTTGGGTTGCGCAGGGAGGCGGTCATCCAGTTTTAGCGTAGTGCAGTTAGGTTTAACGTTTACAAAGTGCAAGCGCTGGAAGCCGACCGCCTAAAGGCGGTGGATTTAGACCTTGCGCATGGAACTAAAACTTTCCGACCATCTCCGCATATCCACCTCTAACATATTTCTACGCGAAACTACTTCACAGGAAGCAGGAAGCAAAACTATGGCTCTTCGCAACTGAGTTGGCAATGCTGCAAAACGCAACTGCTGTGTTGTCCGCGGGTGAAAGATTGCCGCCGTGCGACCGGCTGGGCAAAACGCAGAATACGAATGCCTACCGGGTGGGCAAAACGCATAACACAACCCATTCTTTCCCGTTACGCGCCAATGCCTATTTTCTTGATGAGCCCAAAATTTTCATGACAAAACCCGCGGGATTGTCTGGCTATCCGCTCTATAATCCGTGCTATAATGAGAATAGTTGCGAAATTGCGGACTTCCTACAAGGATTTCGGCAATACATGTCGAATAAATAAAGTCTGAGTATGCAGGCATAATGTCAACTTGGAGCAGAAAAACGGTAATTTTCGCCAAAGGACGTGAGCCAGTGACAGGAGAAGTGATAGTGTGATCGAAATGCAGGATGTTTGGAAAACGTATCCTGACGGCACTCATGCGTTGCGCGGCATCAACGTGAAAGTTGACCGCAATGAATTCGTATACATTGTAGGCCCATCCGGGGCGGGAAAATCAACGTTTATGAAATTGATTTATCGGGAAGAAAAGCAGACAAAAGGGCATCTGTTTGTAAACGGTTTTAATCTGGACAAGATGCGGCAACGCAAAATACCGTTTTTGCGCCGCAACATCGGGGTCATTTTTCAGGACTATCGGCTGTTGCCCAAATTGACGGCCTATGAAAATATCGCGTTTGCCATGGAAGTCATCGAAGCCCCGAAACGGATTATCAAAAGAAGAACGATGGAAGTAATGGAACTCGTTCACTTAAAAGATAAAGCCAACTCCTATCCGGCGCAACTCTCCGGCGGCGAGCAGCAGCGCATTGCCATTGCCCGCGCCATTGTCAACAATCCGGCTGTTATTATCGCGGACGAACCGACGGGCAACCTCGACCCCGATACGTCATGGGGCATTATGAAACTGCTGGAAGAAATCAACCTGCGCGGAACCACCATCGTGATGGCGACGCATAACAAGGAAATTGTCAACAGCACGCGGCGACGCGTCCTGGCCATTGAAAAAGGCATGATCGTAAGAGACGAACAGCGGGGTGAATACGGCTATGAGGATTAGCACATTGACCCGGCATGTTCGTGAAGGGGTAAAAAGTGTTGTCAGAAACGGCTGGATGACGTTTGCCTCAGCCGGCGCCATCGCGATCTCGTTGTTGATCCTGGGCATATTCGTGATGCTTGCGCTGAATGTAAACCATTTGGCCGCACAAGTGGAGAAAGAAGTCGAGATTCGCGTGTTCCTGGATGTCGATGTTCCGCAAGACGTCGTTCTTTCCTTGCAAAATGAAATCGGCTTGATCCCGGAAGTCAGCAAAGTTACGTTTGTGCCGAAAGAAGAAGGTTTCAAAATCTTTCAAAAAACGCTGGGCAAAAATGGCCAAAAACTTTTGGAAGGTTTCGATGAAAAGAACAACAACCCGTTGCCGGACGCATTCACCGTTGAAGTGTCCGAACCGCGCGATGTCGGGAAAGTCGCCGGGCAGATTGAGGCATTGAATCAAGGCAAGGAAACACAGCCGATCATGAAAGTCGACTACGGAAAAGACACGGTCGAAAATTTGTTTTACTATACGCGCCTAATTCGCAACATTGGCATCGTTTTTGTTATTTTGCTGGCGTTTACCGCCATGTTTTTGATTGCGAATACGATCAAATTGACTATTTTCACAAGGCGCAAAGAAATCGCCATCATGAAAATGGTAGGCGCTACCAACCACTTTATTCGCTGGCCTTTTTTCATTGAAGGCGCAATTCTGGGGCTAATCGGATCGGTTGTTCCGACCGTGATTTTGTTTGTCATTTATTCGCAATTGGAAGAAAAGGCGCTATTGTTTCGCTTGTTGCCGTTGAAAGAAATCGCCCCGAACCTGTCGCTGTTGTTAATCGGAATCGGTTTGGTTCTTGGCATCTGGGGCAGCGTGCTGTCGGTCCGCAAATATTTGAAAGTATAATAGCATTCCCGCGAAAGCCTGGAGGAGGAGATGTTATTGAAACGAAGGTTGCAAATTCTCATTCCGTTGATCATATTGTTTTCCCTCGTCGTACTGCCGCTCCAAAACGCCGCCGCTTCAAGGCTTGAAGAAATCGATCAGCAGTTACGAGAGTTGGAGAAACAAAAGCAGGAAGCCGCGTGGTCGCAACAACAAACAAACAACGAACTTTCCAAAGTGCTGCAAGACAAAAAACAGGCGCAACAGGCGTATAAAAATATTATTCAACTTATGGACCAGGTTTTTGCCGATATGCAAAAATATCAGGCGCAGATCGACAAAACCAACGAGGAATTGCACAAAACCGCGAAGGAGCTTGACGAAGCCGATAAGCGCGTAGCCGAACGGGACAAGCTGTTGCGGGAAAAAATCAGACTCATGTATACGACCGGACCTGTGAAATATATTGATGTGCTGATGAACGCTACAAGTTTTGCCGATTTTCTCGACCGGTTGAATTTTCTCACAGCAATCGTAAGCGAAGATGAATCCATCCTGCAGGCGAACAAGCGCGACCGCGATTTAATCGCCCAGAAAGAAAAGAAAATGCAAAGCGACTTGGCGACATTAAATGAATTATATGATAAAAAAGCAAAGATTAACCAGCAGCTCATGGTTAAAGAGAAGGAAAAGGAAGTGGTGATTGCCAGCCTGCAGGATCAACAGGAAGACCTGGAAGAAATCTCGGCGGAGCAGGAACGGCAAATCATCCAATTGGCGGCAAAGGTGTCCAAATTGAATGCGGAAAAGGAACGGTTGTTTACACCGAGCGGCAAGCTGTCTTATCCGCTTCCCGAGTGGCACCCCGTTACGTCGGGTTTCGGCAGCCGGGTTGACCCGATCACGGGCAAAAGGGGAGCTTTTCATAACGGCTATGACCTCGGCGCGCCATCCGGCACCGATATTTTGGCGGCGGCGGACGGCCAGGTGATTGTGGCGCAGTGGTACGGAAGCTTCGGCAATTGCGTCATCATCGACCACGGCAACGGTTTATGGACGTTATACGGACATATGAGCAAAATTATCGCGAAAAAAAATCAAGTGGTGAAACGCGGCCAGAAAATCGGCGAAGTTGGCCATACCGGCAGGGCGACTGGAAATCATCTGCATTTTACGGTATATTTGAACGAGCAGGCGGTGGATCCAAGCAAGTACGTGAATTTTCGTTAAAGATCCGGCTCTGGAGCATGAAAGCCGCGCAACGGATATAATCTTGCGCGGCTTGTCATATGATACAGGGAATGCGGTGTCGCGCGAATGATGAAACGGGTGTGAGTATATGGTTTTTAAAGGGCGGACAGTGCTTGCGTTTGTCATTTTGGCGATTTTGGCCAGCAGCGTTGTTACGGTCTTGCTTCTTGATTCAGGAAGCGGATTTACTTCGTTGCTCGGCAACCGGGGGCAATGGGGCGGCTATGCGGACTCTCCTTTGCCGTCGCATGCCGCGAAAAACGGGCCGGCGGACGATGGACTGTCGGAGGCGGAGCTCAAAAAAATCGATACGGCGTACCGGTTGATTGCCGAAAAATACTATCTCCCGGTCGATCGGGAAAAAGTCGTGGACGGCGCCATCCACGGCATGTTGTCGGCGTTGGACGATCCGTATTCCGCCTATATGAACAAGGAAGAGGCCAAACGATACGAAGAAAACGTCGATGCCTATTTTACGGGCATAGGCGCCGAGGTTATGTTGGAGAACGGCAACGTGACGGTCGTCTCGCCCATTAAAGGCTCGCCGGCGGAAAAGGCCGGCATCCAGGCCAAGGATGTGATTATCTCCGTCAACGGGGAAAAACTCGAAGGATTAAAGTTGAGCGATGCGGTGGCGAAAATCCGCGGTCCGAAAGGCACCCAGGCAAAGTTGGAAATCATGAGGCCAGGCCGTACCGATCGGATCGAGGTGATCGTCGTACGCGACGAGATTGATATCGAAACCGTGTTCGCCCAAATGCTGCCCGGAGGCTACGGCGACATTGTCATCAGCCAATTTTCCGGCAATACGGTCGAACGTTTTCAGGAAGAATTGGACAACCTGGAGAAAAAAGGCATGGAAGGCCTGATCATCGACGTGCGCAACAATCCCGGCGGCTATTTGCTGGGAGTGCTGGAAATTATCGAACCGCTTGTTCCGAAAGGGAAGACGCTCGTGCAAGTGGAAGACGCGAGCGGTGACATCAAGAAGACGGTATCGAAAGGCGAAGGGAAAAATTATCCGATCGTCGTACTGACCAATGAAGGCTCGGCCAGCGCGTCGGAGATTTTGGCCGGGGCGCTCAGCCAATCGGCGGGCGCCACATTGGTCGGCGAAAAGACGTTCGGCAAAGGCACGGTGCAGACGACATATACGAAGGAATTTCAAGACGGCAGCGAATTGAAGCTGACGATTGCGAAATGGCTTACGCCGGATGGAACGTGGGTGCACGGGAAAGGCATCGCGCCGGATATTGCGGTAAGCCAGCCGGATTACTTTAAAGCGACGCCGATTGACCGCTCAACCGCGATCAAACGGGATCAGAACGGGGACGCCGTGAAAAATCTCCAACTGATTCTTTCCGGGGTAGGTTTTGATCCGGGGAGAAAAGACGGCTATTTCGACGAAAAAACCGAAGCGGCCGTGAAGAAGTTTCAGCAGAAACTCGGTTTGCCGGCTGACGGAGTGGTCGATGAGAAGACGGCGGACGCGCTGGAACAGGCGATCATCAAAGTCGTGCGCGATCCGAAAAACGACCGGCAACTGCAAAAGGCCATTGAAACGCTGCAACGGGAAACGAGCGGCCAACCGGTGTCTTTTACTGGAATTTCAACGTTCGTGCAGGATTTCAAATTGAAATTGTCGAATGTAGGATGAGTGGTTGACGCAATCAACCTCTCATTTTTTATGGAAGGATACGATGATATGATTGACGGCAGCCGTTTGGTCGCGGAAAGCCTGAATGTGCTTGCGCAATTATTCGGACAACCTTTCTTGTATATAGGTATTGTCATCGTTTTTCTGCAGTTTAGGCGGCAAGTGAAACTGGAGCGCAAATTGTTTCATGCCCGCCTGCATGCGCCTGCTGCGCAAACATGGCAAAGCATAGGCTGCGGTTGCCTTGCCGGTCTGTTCGCTTCGCTTTTCCTGGCGGCAGCCGGCTTTTCCATGCCATGGCAAGCGACTGCGCTTTTGTGGGCTATTTCCGTTTTGCTGCTTATGGTTCGCGTCCGCTTTTTGAATATGGTGTATGCGGCGGGCATCATCGGCATTTGGACTGCGGCTGTTGATACGTTCCCGTCGTTGCGCGAGACGGAAATGTTAAGCCCACTGGTCGATCCGTTCATCGATTTTCGCTTTGCTTCGCTTTTGCTATTGGTAGGATTGCTGCAGGTCATCGCCGGCGTAATGATGCGGCTTCGCGGCGCCATGCACGCGGTGCCGGTCTTTTTGGACGGAAAACGGGGCAAAACGATCGGTGCTTACCATCTGCATCAATGGTGGCCGGTGCCCGTATTGCTGTTTGTACCCGCAAAGTCCGCCTCGTTCGTTCATGCCATCAGCGAGGGCAGCTTTTTTTGGCAGGGAGATTGGAGCGTCGCGGCATTCCCGCTTCTGTTCGGTTTTTGCAATGTCGCCGTATCCGTGCTGCCAAAGCAAAAAGTGCGAAAGAACGCTAATTTTCTGCTTGTTTTTGGCATTGTGCTCATGTTGTTGGCGGTGGCGGCCGATCTGATTCCGCCGCTCGTCGCCTACGTTTCCGCGGCGGCCATCCTCATCCTGGAAATTGCCAATGGGCTGAGCTTCCGCAAGGAATTGCAGGGCAGCCCGGTGTTTGTTCACGATAAGCAGGGCTTGCGGGTGTTGGCCGTGCTGCCTGGCAGTCCCGCCGCCGAGATGGGCGTCGTAGCCGGCGAAATCATTCGCAAGGTAAACGGCAAAGAGGTGTTGACGAAAGAAGAATTGCATGTGGCGCTGCAGATCAACCCGGCTTTTTGCAAGCTGGAGATCATCAATCTCGACGGCCACAGCAAATTCGCCGGAAAAGCGATTTTTGCCGGCGACCATCATCAATTGGGCATCCTGCTTGCTCCGGATGATGACGCGGCGTTTACCACGAAGACGCACAATGTCGGCGCGTTTCGCTATTTAAGCGCGGGTTTGAAACAAACGCGGCGCGAAGTTTAATTTTTCATAACGGGTCTATGATGGATAAGAGCGTCTCTTTTTTGCGCGTTTGCATATGGTAAGTAAAAAAGTTATAATTTTACGGGAACAGACATTCTCATGTAAAAAAGTAATGCTGGAAGTGCGGGTGAACGGAAATGGTGGAGCAAGCAACCGCGCAGATACCTTTTCAGCTTGTGTCGGAATACGCGCCGCAGGGCGACCAGCCGCAAGCGATCGCCAAACTGGTGGAAGGCGTCCGCAACGGCAAAAAATTTCAGACGCTGCTTGGCGCTACCGGAACGGGCAAAACGTATACCGTGGCGCAAACGATCGCCGGCCTGAACAGGCCGACGCTTGTTATCGCCCATAACAAGACATTGGCGGCGCAACTTTATAGCGAATTTAAAGAATTTTTTCCGCACAATGCGGTGGAATATTTCGTCAGTTATTACGATTATTATCAACCGGAAGCTTATGTGCCTGCAACGGACACATATATCGAAAAAGACTCCAGCGTCAACGATGAGATCGACAAATTGCGCCACTCGGCGACCAGTTCGCTGTTTGAACGGCGCGACGTGATTATCGTGGCGAGCGTTTCCTGCATTTACGGTTTGGGCTCTCCCGACGAATACCGGGATCTTGTCCTGTCGCTGCGCGTCGGCATGGAACGCCCGCGCAATTCCATTTTGCGCAAACTGGTCGATATTCAATACCAACGCAACGATATCAATTTCACGCGCGGCACGTTTCGGGTGCGCGGCGATGTGGTGGAGATTTTTCCGGCGTCGCACGGCGAGCGGGCGATTCGCGTGGAAATGTTCGGCGATGAAATTGAACGCATTACCGAAATCGATGTGTTGACCGGAGAAATTTTGGGCGAACGCGAACATTGCGCCATTTTTCCGGCTTCGCACTTTGTGACCCGCGAAGAGAAGATGAAGATCGCCATGAACAACATCGAGCGCGAACTGGAAGAACGGCTTGCCGAACTGCGGGGGCAAGGCAAACTGCTCGAGGCGCAGCGCCTGGAACAGCGCACGCGCTACGATTTGGAGATGATGGCGGAGATGGGCTTTTGCTCCGGCATCGAAAACTATTCCGGGCCGCTGACGTTTCGCGAGCGCGGTTCAACCCCGTACACGCTGCTTGATTATTTTCCCGACGATTTCCTGATCGTCGTGGACGAGTCCCATGTAACGCTGCCGCAGCTGCGCGGCATGTACAATGGCGACCGGGCCCGCAAAGAAGTGCTTGTGGAGCATGGCTTCCGGTTGCCGTCGGCGTTGGACAACCGCCCCTTGCGTTTTGAAGAATTCGAACAGAAGATCAACCAGATCATTTTTATTTCAGCTACGCCCGGGCCGTATGAATTGGAACATTGTCCGGAAATGGTGGAGCAGATCATCCGGCCGACGGGATTGCTGGATCCGATCGTGCATGTCCGCCCCACTAAGGGACAAATCGACGATCTGATTCATGAAATCCGCGAACGCATCGACAAAGACGAGCGCGTATTGGTTACAACCCTGACAAAGAAAATGGCCGAGGACTTAACGGACTATTTGAAGGAAATCGGCATCAAGGTCAACTATTTGCATTCCGATATCAAAACACTGGAACGCATGGAAATTTTGCGCGACTTGCGCCTTGGCAACCACCACGTTTTGGTGGGCATCAACTTGCTGCGGGAAGGGCTTGATTTGCCGGAAGTGTCCCTGGTGGCGATATTGGATGCGGATAAGGAAGGGTTTTTGCGCTCGGAACGTTCGCTTATCCAAACAATCGGGCGGGCGGCGCGAAACGTTGACGGCACGGTGATCATGTATGCCGATACGGTGACCGAATCGATGGATCGCGCGATTAAAGAGACGGAGCGCAGACGCCGGATACAGCAGGCTTACAACGCCAAGCATCATATAACGCCGCAGACGGTGCACAAGAAAGTGCGCGATTTGATCGAAGCGACAAAAGCCGCGGAGCAGAAAGCCGATTATCTGCCGGGCAAACAAGCGGCGAAGATGTCGAAGCGGGACCGGCTTACGCTGATCGAACGGTTGGAAAAGGAAATGAAGAACGCGGCCAGAGAGCTTCAGTTTGAACGCGCGGCCGAACTCCGCGACGCCATACTGGAGCTGAAAGCGGAAATGTAGGCGCCGCTTGGAAAGGAACGATCGCATAATGGCAAGAGACAATATCGTGATAAAAGGCGCGCGCGCGCATAATCTGAAAAATATCGATGTCACCATACCGCGCGACCAATTTGTCGTGTTGACCGGATTAAGCGGTTCCGGCAAATCTTCGCTGGCGTTTGACACGATCTATGCCGAGGGGCAAAGGCGCTATGTGGAGTCGTTGTCCGCATACGCCCGGCAATTTCTCGGACAGATGGACAAGCCGGATGTAGACTCCATCGAAGGCTTGTCTCCGGCAATATCGATCGATCAGAAAACGACCAGCCGCAATCCGCGTTCCACGGTCGGCACGGTGACGGAGATTTACGACTACTTACGGCTTCTGTTTGCCCGCGTCGGCAAGCCGCATTGCCCGATCCACGGTGTGGAAATTACCTCGCAAACCGTCGAGCAGATGGTTGACAGAATCATGGAGTATCCGGAACGCACGAAACTGCAAATTCTGGCGCCGGTGGTTTCCGGCCGCAAGGGCGAACATGCCAAGCTGCTTGCCGATATTCAGAAGCAGGGCTATGTGCGCGTCCGCGTCAACGGTGAAATTCGCGAATTGTCCGAGTCGATTGAACTGGAAAAAAACAAAAAGCACGCCATCGAAGTGGTGGTCGATCGGATTGTGGTGAAGCCGGATGTGCAGTCGCGGCTGGCCGATTCTCTGGAAACCGCGCTCAAGTTGGGCGGCGGACAAGTGCTGGTCGACATCATAGGCAAGGAGGAATTGTTGTTCAGTTCCAACTTCGCTTGCCCGGAATGCGGGTTCAGCATCGATGAACTGGCGCCGCGGATGTTTTCGTTCAACAGCCCGTACGGCGCTTGTCCGGAGTGCGACGGGCTTGGCAATAAAATGCTGGTCGATCCCGATTTGCTTGTTCCCGACAAGGACAAGACCATTGCGCAGGGCGCGTTTGAAGCATGGGCCGGCAGCACTTCCAATTATTACCCGCAAATGATGGAAGCCGCCTGCAAACATTTCGGCATTCCGACGGACGTGCCGGTTAAATCGTTGAGCAAAGAGCAAATCAACAAGCTGCTCTACGGAACGGGCGCGGATAAAATCCGTTTTCGCTACGAAAGCGACTTCGGGCGCATACGGGAAGTAACCGTGCCGTTTGAAGGCATTGTCGGAAATCTGGAACGGCGCTATCGGGACACGGCTTCGGACAGCATCCGCGAATTCATCGAGGGGTACATGAGCGCAAAGCCTTGCCAAAAATGCCACGGGCACAGGCTGCGCCCGGAAAGCCTCGCCGTTACGTTGAACGGAAAAAATATCGCCTATGTGACCGACTTGTCCGTCGGCGATGCGTACGCCTTTTTCGAGTCACTGCAACTGAACGAGCGGGATATGGCAATTGCCCATCTGATTTTGAAAGAAATAAAAGCAAGGCTGGGATTTCTCGTCAATGTCGGGCTTGACTATTTAACGCTAAGCCGGTCGGCCGGCACGTTATCCGGCGGAGAAGCGCAGCGCATTCGCCTCGCGACGCAAATCGGTTCCAGCCTGATGGGCGTGCTGTATATTCTGGACGAACCGAGCATTGGGCTGCATCAACGCGATAACCAACGGCTGATCCGAACGCTGGAGCAGATGCGCGATCTGGGCAATACGTTGATCGTCGTCGAACATGACGAAGACACGATGCTGGCCGCCGATTATATTATCGACATCGGCCCCGGCGCCGGTATGCACGGCGGTACCGTTGTCGCCCAGGGCACGCCGCGGGAAATTATGGACAACCCCAATTCGCTGACCGGACAATATTTGAGCGGCCGGAAATTTATCCCGATCATGCCGGAGCGGCGCAAACCGAATGGAAAATGGCTCGAAATCAGGGGCGCCAAAGAAAACAACCTGAAAAATCTCAATGTCAAAATTCCGCTTGGCGTGTTTACTTGCGTGACCGGCGTTTCCGGTTCGGGCAAAAGCACGCTGGTCAATGAAATTTTGTATAAATCGTTGGCGCGCGATTTGAACAAGGCGCGGGTGCGGCCCGGCGCGCATAAGGAAATCAAAGGCCTCGAGCATCTGGAAAAAGTGGTCAACATCGATCAATCGCCGATCGGCAGAACGCCGAGATCCAATCCGGCCACATACACGGGCGTATTTGACGATATTCGCGATGTGTTTTCCGCTGTGCCGGAGGCGAAAATTCGCGGCTACCAAAAAGGCCGGTTCAGTTTCAACGTAAAAGGCGGCCGGTGCGAAGCGTGCCACGGAGACGGCATCATCAAGATCGAGATGCATTTTCTGCCCGATGTGTACGTCCCGTGCGAAGTGTGCAAAGGGAAACGTTACAACCGCGAGACGCTGGAAATTCGCTACAAAGGGAAAAATATCGCCGATGTGCTGGAAATGACGATTGAGGACGGCTGCGAATTTTTCAAAAATATCCCGCGCATCCACCGCAAATTGCAGACGCTGTTGGATGTGGGCCTGGGCTATATGCGGCTCGGCCAACCGGCGACGACGCTGTCCGGCGGAGAGGCGCAGCGCGTCAAATTGGCTGCGGAATTGTATCGGCGCAGCACGGGAAAAACAATGTACATTCTGGACGAACCGACGACGGGATTGCATATCGACGACATCGACCGGTTGTTGAAAGTGTTGCATCGGCTGGTGGATTCAGGCGAAACGGTTCTGGTGATCGAGCACAATCTGGATGTGATCAAGACGGCGGATTACATGATCGACCTGGGTCCGGAAGGCGGCAGCAGGGGCGGGAAGATCATTGCGCACGGGACGCCGGAAGAAATTACGAAAGTTGCCGCATCGTATACCGGCCAATTTTTGCGGCCCATTCTGGAGCGCGACCGCAAACGCTCCGATGATTTGCTTGCGCGCCTGCGCAGCAGTGAAGCCGCCGTCGCCGCGGCGGATTAAGATTTTTTGTGAAAAATCGCGAATCGTACTTGCACTCTGTGTGCGGGAAGATTAACATATATACTTAGGCAAGATGTAACATAAACTAAAAATAACGCTCTTGTTTAACAAGCAAAGGAGGTCGCGCAATGTTCTTGTCGGCTGGAGCAGCTGCCGCATCGCAAGTTACCCATACGTTTGATGCGTTTGTGATTATCTTTACCATCCTGATTGCGATTGGCTTGTACCGTTTGGCAAAGTCGCCTTATAAAACGAAATTTTCGCTTGGATTCGCATCGGTTTGCATGCTGGTCTTTGTTTTCCTTGACGTGCTGATGGTGCTGGATTGGTTCGGACAACTGCAGGCATTCCAGGAATTTTTGTTTTAATCTTTTACGAAAA
>DASVDB010000117.1 GCA_036381315.1 Bacilli bacterium
AAACAAGGAAGGCTGTGCTGTTTTTGAGCTGGATTACGTCGACATTTTCTCCTGTCCTTCTGCGGCAATTTTGCTCTACGCGTTTCCCCGGATTTCTGGTTGCCCTCATCATCGCCATTACCGCCATGCAATTGGGCAGTCTCGCGCCAATCATAGGCGCGCCCGTATTCGCCATTTTGATCGGTATTATTTTTCGCTTGTGTGTCGGTTTGCATGAAAACATGCAATCCGGCGTTTCGTTTTCCGCCAAAAAAGTTTTGCAGTTCGGCATCATTTTGCTCGGTGCGGGCCTGAACCTGCAAACATTGTTCACGGTCGGCAAGCAATCTTTCGCCGTCATGATCGGATCGCTTGCGGTTGCGCTGATTGGCGGATACGCCATCGGTGCGTTGCTTGGGCTCCCCTTACGGCTGGTCAGCCTAATCTCGGTAGGCACCGGCATTTGCGGCGCGTCAGCGATTACCTCTTTGTCACCGATCATTGACGCAAAGGAAAGCGAAATCGCTTATTCCATTTCCACGATTTTTTTCTTTAATGTGATTGCTGTTTTTCTGTTTCCGTTTTTTGGACATGCGTTTGCTTTTTCCGATCACGCTTTCGGATTGTGGGCGGGAACGGCCATCAACGACACGTCTTCGGTTGTCGCCGCCGGATACGCTTACTCCGCCGCTGCCGGCGCATATGCGACCGTGGTCAAACTGACGCGTTCGCTGATGATCATCCCTGTCTGCCTAATGTTTTTGCTCATAAAATCAATTGTTTCCAGGCAAAAGGCGCGGCGCAACAATTCCGTGAAATTGCCGCTTTTTATCATCGGTTTTGTCGGCATGTCGGCGTTCAGTACGATCGGCTGGTTCGGAGAGAGCGGCGGACAAGCGGTGAGCTATGCCGGGCAATTTTTCATTGTGATCGCGCTTGCCGCCGTCGGATTGTCCGCCGATCTGCGCGGTCTGATGCGCACAGGTTGGCGGCCGATCCTGCTGGGACTGATTGTCTGGGTATTGGTCGCCTGCTCCAGTTTGCTTTTGCAACAGCTGACCGGCAATTTATAAGCCCGCGTTACCAGGCAAGTTCGATATGATGGACTTTCCCGTCGTCATTGAGATCGACATATGACGTTTGCAGTCGTTCCTGATAGGAAAAAGAGATTTTGCGGCCGTCGATGCTCATGGTTCGCTCCGCATGTTTATTTCCGGTTGCGCTGGCAACCTTGATGTGATATTGCGTGTTGCCGAAACGGTAAACCGCCGCATAACCCGGCCACTCGCGCGGCAGACACGGATCGAGATACAACCGCTTGCCGCGGCGGCGAATGCCCAGTATCCACTCCACCCCCGCCTGATACATCCATCCCGCGGAGCCGGTATACCACGTCCAGCCGGCATGCCCGGGATGCGGCTCGGCCGTGTAAACATCCGCAGCCATGACATACGGCTCCCCCGCATAGATGCGCACATCTTTTTCGGTTTGCGTATGCATGATCGGATTTAACAGGTGGAACAACGCATAAGCCTTGTCTCCTTCGCCCAGCATGCACCAGGCGATTATCCCCCATATGGCGCCGTGCGTATATTGCGCGCCGTTTTCGCGGATTCCCGGAGGGTAGCCCTGAATGTAGCCGGGGCTGGGATCCGATTGGTTAAACGGCGGCGTCAGCAGCCGAATAAGAGACAAATCTTCGTCGACCAATTCGCGCTCGAACGATTCCATCGCTTGCCTTGCCCGCTCATCAGGAGCGGCCGCGGAAATGACCGACCAGCTTTGTGCAATCGCGTCGATGCGGCACTCATCATCGCGGATCGAACCAAGCCACTTGCCGGAGTCGGTAAATGCGCGGCGGTACCACTGCCCGTCCCAGGCATGATCATTCAGCGCTGTCGCCAATTGCTCCGCCGTATGGACGAGCAAACGTTCTTTTTCCGCATCGCCGCGCATCCTGCAGATGTCCGCGAAACGGTTCAGCACGTCGCGGAAAAAAAACCCGAGCCAAACGCTTTCGCCGCGGCCTTTTACGCCGACCAGATTCATGCCGTCGTTCCAATCCCCGCTGCCGATGAGCGGCAGTCCGTGTTCGCCCATTCTTTGCAGCCCCAACTCGATCGCGCGCAAACAATGCTCGTACAGTGTGCCGCTTGAAGTGGACCGCTGCGCGGCCTCATAGCGTTCGTACGCGCCTTCTTGAAGCGGATCGCTGTGCAGATAGGGCATTTTTTCCTGCAAAATTTCCGCGTCTCCGGTATGCTCGATATAGCGCGCGACCGCATACGGCAGCCACAGCAGGTCATCGGAAAAAAGCGTGCGGATGCCGCGCCCGGTCTCTTCATGCCACCAGTGCTGGACATCGCCTTCTTCATATTGATGCGCGGCGCACAGCAAAATTTGCCCTCTCGCGATATGCGGCGCCGTATGCAGCAAGGCAAGCGAGTCCTGCAACTGGTCGCGGAAACCGAATGCGCCGCCGGCCTGGTAAAAAGCCGTCCGCGCCCACAACCTGCAGGAAAGCGATTGGTACAACAGCCAGCCGTTCAGCAACAAATCGGTTTCGCGCGACGGGGTTGTAACAATTAGCTGGCTTAGCGTATGCTCCCAGAACGCCGCAACCTCGGACAGCGCCCGATCGCATACGGCGGCGTCGCGATAACGCTCTGCAAGCGCTGCAGCGGCTTCAGGCGAATGTTCGCAGCCCAGCAGAACATAAACATGCCGCGTTTCCGCAGGCGCAAGCGTGAACTTCAATTGGACAGCGCCGCAACTATCAGCGAGCGGACCCGTTCGCCCGGAAAGACGCGCGCGGTCCATTGCGGCAGGATGCTCCGGGTCGCCGTTGCGGCCGATAAACTCGGTACGGTCGGCCGTCCAGGACAATTCCTGCTCTGTTTCCGCCGCATTCCCTGATGATGCCGGGGAATATATGCCGAGAAATGCGACCGCATCCCGAAACGTTTCCTGATACTGATTGCGGGCCGTCAAAATTTCCGCCGCCTCATCCCACGCCGTTACAATATACGGGGCGTTCGTCTGGCGCTCAACCCCAAGCACCCATTCCGCGTAATAGGTTAATGATGTGCGCCGCGCCTTTGCCGTGCGGTTTTGCAGCTTGAAACGGATTACTTTTACCGGATCATGGCGCGGCACAAACACGGTCATTTCTTGCTTAATGCCGCCCTTTTCATGGTGAAAGCGGGAATATCCAAAACCATGGACGACCGTATATGGCTCATCCGCCGGCGCTGCCGAAGGCGCCGGCCGCCACACTTCCCCGCTTGCTTCGTCCCGCAAAAACGCCGTTTCCGTCGGCGGATCGAGCACCGGGTCGTTGCTCCAGGGCGTCAGCTTGCATTCCCGGCTGTTCCGCCACCACGTATATCCGGTTCCCAACTCGGTTATGAGACAGCCGAATTCCGGGTTGGCAAGAACGTTCATCCAGGGAGCAGGCAAACATTTGCCTTTTGTGAAGTGCATGCGGTATTCTTTGCCGTCCGGGGAAAAACCGCCATAACCGTTGTAAAACTGCCATTCTTGGGGTTTTTCCGCGGCAACGTCCTCCCCGGCGGCATACGCCTCATCCGTTTTAGGCCCGGATATGGCAAGCGGCAATTTTTCCGGCAACGCATCGTGAACTCTGCGCCTCGGCAGGCGCAATTGCGCCGCCAGGCTGGGGCCACCGGCGCGCAATACGACACGGGCGGACGCGATTAGCAATGTTCGCTCGTCCTTTGCCAACTGTCCGGCTAATATAATATGCACGCTGTCTGCGCCCGCGCCGAAGCGTTCGACGCCATGCTCCGCTTCGCGCCTGAGCGCTTCCTGCAGGTCCTGCTTGTACCCGTCTGCCGATTCGTTGAAGATCACCAAATCGATGTTAAGCCCAAGCCTGAGCAAATACTCGTGCCCTGCCAGCATCTTGGCGATAAACGGCAAATTGCTGCGATCATCGATGCGCACGAGGATGATCGGTTTGTCGCCGGAAATGCCGAACGCCCACAAACCCGATTGTCCTTTCGTATTCGCGAGGATGCATTTTTCCCGTTCATGGCGCAGCGGCGGATTGTACAACGCCCGTCCGGCCAGCTTTTGAAAATCGATCGCTTCGCGATTTGTCAGCCGCAGGTTGCGCAGTTCGATCTGCCGCCTGTTCCATGCCATTTGAAAGGCCCGTTCAACCATCGGTCCGTATTCGAACCGCCTAACGATCGCGACTGTTTCATCTTTGCTTTTCGCTGCGGCGGTGATGGCATACAGTTGCCGCTGTTCGCCGGGCTCGATTTTAACGCGGCGGCGCATCACAAAAGCGGGATCGGCAACCGCACCCGTCGAATTGCCCAAGCGGGCGCATATTTTCTGTGGTTTAAACAAGCGGTGTCCGCGTCCGATAAAAGCCGCGCGGTCTGTTTCATATTCCGGCGCCCCCACCGCCTCGCCATCCACCAATAACGCATGGGCCGTCCAAAGCGGCTCGTCCTTCTCCTCGCGCTTGCGCCTTACGGCGATCAAGCAACCTGATTGTTCGTCATATTCCGTCTGCACAAACAGCTTGCAGAACGCGGGATGCGCATTATCGGCGCCGGGGCTTGCCAAAGACAACTCCGTAAACGTCGTCACCTCCAGCAACTTGGGCTCTGTTCCCGTATTGGTCAAGGAAATGCGGCGCACCTCCGCATTCCATTCCGGCGAGACGCAAATCTCCATGCTGGTTTGCATATCGTCGTCCGTTCGCAGAAAAATGACGCGGTCAAGCGCAAACTGGACGCGTTCTGTCCGCGCCTTCTCCCGGCACGGCTGAAATGCGGGCGACCAGATGTGATTCGTCGCGGTATCCCGGATGTAGACAAAGCTCCCCCAGGGATCGCATACGGGATCTTCCCGCCATCTGGAAATGGCGATGCCCTTATACCGACTGAACCCGCTCCCGCTGTTCGTGACGACAGTCGTGAACGTTCCGTTGGAGAGCACGCAAACTTCGGGCAGGGCCGTGGCTGCCGACGTAAATTCCCGGTAGCCGGCAAAATCGTTTGCCGGTCGGGCAAGCGGATTTTGTCGGCGGTGCAAGGCGGGCTGCCTGATCAATCTGGGCCGAAGCGGCATTCGCTCCTGCAAAAGCAATTCGGCCGCGCGCACTTCCTTGCTGCGGTGGAACCTGTCGTACATTGCCTGCGGCATAAGCAAATTGGCTAAAGCAAGCATGCTCATGCCCTGATGATGGGCAAAAAAGCTGTAGATCACCATATGGTTGCAACCGGCGGGCATCCGCTCCCGGGTGAAATCCATCGCTTCGTAATAGCCGTACTTGCCGCGGCCGCCCAGACGCTCATACTCTTTTAAGGCATCCATGCTTCTTTGCTTGGCAAACGGCATGGCCAATATTGCCGCATATGGCGCCGCGACAAGATCTTCCTCGAGCCCGCGCTTAAAACCCAATCCGGGCACGCCAAACGCCCTGTATTGATAATTCATTTGATAATCAAACGCATAGTATCCGGACTCGGATATGCCGAACGGGATGCCGCGCTCTTTCGCATATTCGCTTTGCCGTTTGACAATGCCTTGGTAGGAGCTGCTCCACACCGTCTTCGGGTATGTCCGCATAAACAGCCACGGCATCAAATATTCAAACATGGTGCCGGACCATGACAACAGGACAGGCCTGTTTCCCGCCTTTGTCATCGTTCTGCCCAGCGCTTGCCAATGCGCCACGGACACCTGGCCTAACGCAATCGCGATAAAGCTGGCCTGCCTAGCTTCCGAAGCGAGCAAATCATACAAAATCCCGTCGCGTTCACGCGCTTGCGCATGGTATCCGAGCGAAAACAGCTGCGTCTCGGCGTTAAACAGCGGCCGAAAATCGGTCGCATGGACCAACGCATCCATTCTGGCCGCCAAGCGCGAGGCGCGTTCGATCCATTGCCGCGGAACTTTCGCCTGTTCGTTCGTCTTCGGCTCTGTAGCGGTAAGCTCTTCGGCGAAGGCAACATGCAGCGACTCGCCGCGCGTTCCGGCAGCATCTTGGCGCGATAAATGTTCCGTATCGCCATACGCTTCCAGCCATTCCGCCAAACCTTCTTTAACCGTAATCAGGCTGGTGATAAAATTTCCCGAGTCGACAGTCGAGACATACATGGGCGGCAACGGCCGCAACGTTTCCGTATCATACCAGTTGTACAGGTGCCCGTTCCATTTCTCCATCCGCTCAACCGTATCTATCGTCCGTTCCAGGCGTTCAAGCAATCCGTCCATGCCGATAAACTGAAAATCTTTGGCGGCCAGCACACAGGAAATATATAGCCCGATATTCGTCGGCGAAGTGCGTTTGGCCACGCCTTTGTCCGGTTCCAACTGCACATTGTCGGGCGGCAGCCAATTGTCTTTTTCCGTTACAAAATCTTCGTAAAACGACCAGATATCTTTCGCCAGATCGCGCAATTCCGCCTTTTCCGTATCCGCAAACGTCTCGCTTTTTTGCCGCGGCGGGCGATCCAGCCAACTAACCGCGAACGGAGCGGCAATCCAGACCGCACTTAAAAAAAAGGCAACGGTTTGGGCAGGAACCTCTCCGTTCCAAACCGCCGCCGCCACAAACAAGACGATGACGGCAAAACCTCCGATCATGCCTAACAGCGGCGGGCCGCCAGTCCGGCTGCTTGTCCTGTCAACCTCCGCCGAGCTGACCCATTCAAGCAATTTGCGTTTGGAAAACAACAACCGGTATAACGTACGGCAGATGGCATTGACCATAAGGACGCTTTGAAACGGCAAAGTCATGATATTGACGAATTCCTGACCGCATGCGAAAAGCAAGTTGCGCGGCCGCCAGACAACCGTTTTAATGGTGAACAATTGGCGAAACACGGGCAAAAGCCACGTGGCGGCAACAAGCGCAAACCACCTCAAGGGCGGGCCGGGCAGCACCGTCAAGGCCAACAGCATGGCGAGCATCAGCATCGGGGGCAGCAGGCTGCGCCGCAAATTGTCGATGATTTGCCAGCGGGTCAGCACCGATAAATCCACCGGCAGCGCTTCGCCCCGGCGGTTCCGCACTTTCGGCAAAAGCCACAATATCAACTGCCAATCGCCGCGAACCCAGCGGATTTGCCTTTTTTGCTTGGCTATAAACTTGGCGGGATGATTGTCAATCAGCTCAATATCCGCAAGCAATCCCGCCCGCAAAAATCCGCCTTCCAGCAAGTCGTGGCTTAAAACGCGGTTTACCGGGATCCGGTCACACAACACTTCGTGGAAGACAGCGACGTCAAATATTCCTTTTCCCGTAAAAATGCCTTGCCCAAAATTGTCCTGGTACGGATCGGAAATTGCGAACGCGTAAGGATCGACGCCCGGTTCGCCCGACCACAGCGCCGCCAGCCGCGATTGCTGCGCCGCTTCATGCGTCGCGCCGATTCTTGGCTGCAAAACGCCAAAGCCTTCGATCACTCGCGTTCTTTTTTCATTCAGCCGCGGACGGTTGTACGGAAAATGCAGCGTTCCGATCATCCGCTGCGCACTTTCCAGCGGCAATCTGGTATCGGCATCCAGCGTGATAATATAGCGAATCTGTTTCCAACATGAAGCGTCGCTCACGATGACATCGAAGCTCGTATCCGTACGGCCCCGAAGCAGCTCGACAAATTCCACCAGTTTGCCGCGTTTGCGCTCCCACCCCATCCAGACTCCTTCCGACGGGTTCCACAGCCGTTTGCGCTGAAACAAATGAAATGTTGTTTGCGGATACGCCCGATTTAACCGCTCCACACATGTTTTCGCCGTTTCGGCTATTTCCGCATCCTCCGCCGTGGTTTCCGAATTCGCGTCTTTATAATCACCCAGCAAGGCAAAATGAATATTCGCGTCGCGATTGGCCAAATAGTGCAGCTCAAGCCTGTCCGCAAGCTCCAGAACCTCCTGCACAGTCGACCAAATCACCGGAACTACCACCATGGTCGCGGCATCGGGCGGCACGCCTTGCGAAAAATCATAGCGCAACAGCGGTACGGGGCGTTTTACGCGTTCAACAAGCCAATGAACGATCGTCACCGCCCACTCCGAAATCGGAAAAGCCGCCAAAACCAACAGCAGGAACCATGCGAGCGGCGACAACGCCGCGCTAGTTCCAAACCAAACCGACCATCCGGTCATGCCCGCGGCAAACAAAACAGACAGCAAGCCGAAATAAATTTCCGATGAATGCCGATGCAAACTCGCCGCGGGCAATACCCTGGGCTTCCCGCACATTTTCAGCGCTTTCCTTAGCGCTTTTATTCCGGTTGCTTCCAATAAAAAATAAGCGACAAACGCTTGCCGGGGCAACGTTTGCTCAGCCGTATCGCTTGCGGCAAATTGTTTGTGGCAGTTCGCCGCAAGCGATACGGCCTGCGCGGCAATGAGGTTTTCCGGAATGTTCAGTTTCCGCGCCAACTGAACGATCCGCAAACGAAGCGTGTTGCGACTCGCAAAATCCATTTTTGCATAATCGCCCGTGCTTTCCGTCCGCAGCGTTTGTTCGACAACGCTAATTTTTTCAAACATGCCGCGCCAGTTCCAGCGCGAAAGTTTCCGCAAGCTTTCAATGACGTTGCGGGTCGTCGTATGGTATGCCGCTTGCGCCTGCACTTCATAAGAAACGATACGCTCCAGGCTTTCCGGCCCGTTTTCCAACTTGCAAATCAGCCAGTCGCGCACCGTCGCCGTATCGTCGGCGCGCTCGCGCAGATGCTTGACCAAATGCACAATGAGCGACCCCGACAAAGGCATTTGTTGCCCCGCATCTTCCAAAGCCATACTTAATTTTTCCGGTGTAATGTCCGTTTCCGCGAACTTTTCCAATATACTGCCGACCAGGGAACAAACGGCGCGGCGATCCCGAATCGCATCCATAACTTTGCTCAAGTGGCCTATCAGCGCGACGCGCATGATGAGCGGAATCGCCCAAATTTCCGATATAGTCAGAACCGATACTTCCTGATAAGCCTGTATGTACGCAACAAATGATTCCTCATCCAAAACACCGTCGGTATATTCGATAAATTCCCGGCAAATCGCGTAAACTCTTGTGTCGTTTTCTCCGCGCAAAAAGGGCAAATCCTTAATTAAATCCCTCGTCAATTCGCGTTTGCTTACCAGCGCCTGCTCTTCGATAAATTCCGCATGGTCAAGCAGCCATTCTTCCGCCGGCTGCGAGCAGGCGGAACATTTTTCATACAATTCCTCGACGAGCAAACGCAGTTTTCCGATTTCCGATTCGGTGCGCCGTAAGGAATCTCTTTTCGGTTTGCGGCTTATCAACGGATCGTGGCGCAAAGCGGATTTGTGCGATTGTTGTTGCAACTCATCCTTATTCAAAATCATTCGCTTTCCCCCGGATCAGATTCGTGGTGGCAGGCTGAACACTTAAAATATTTCCAATCCGGCCGGGAATTATGAGTATCAGGTTTAAGCAAGGGGCAAATTCGGTTTCAGCGTTGAAGCGGCTAAAAAATATCGTTACAATATAGATAGATATAGTAAAAAGGGAGGAGCTCTTATTGCCAGAAATTTTACATCATAAAAAATTAACCAGATTTAACATTATCCGCCGCATGTTCATGATGCTCGTGGGGGCTGCTCTCGTATCCGTAGGGTTGGAAATTTTCCTGGTGCCGAACAACATTATCGACGGGGGCATTACCGGCATCTCCATTATCCTGAACCATTTCACGCACATACCGCTCGGCATATTTTTGACATTTTTAAACTTGCCGTTTATGTTTCTCGGTTATCGCCAAATCGGCAAAACGTTCGCGCTTTCCACCCTGTTTGCAATTGTCATGATGTCGATCGGAACCACGCTGCTCATCCCGGTGCAACCGTTGACTGATGATTCGCTTTTAAACGCCGTTTTCGGCGGCGTCATATTGGGCATCGGCGTCGGTATGGTCATCCGCTCGGGCGGCTCCATGGACGGAACGGAGATCGTGGCTATTTTATTGAACAAAAAAACGCCGTTCTCCGTCGGCGAAGTCATCATGTTTTTAAATATTTTCATCCTGGGCAGCGCAGGTTTCGTGTTTGGTTGGGACCATGCGATGTACTCGCTAATCGCCTATTATATCGCGTTTAAAATGATCGATCTCACAATTGAAGGCTTCGATCAGTCGAAAGCGGTCTGGATTATCAGCGGCAAAACAAAAGAAGTCGGCGACGCGCTGTTGGACCGTTTGGGCCGCGGCGTCACGTATTTGAACGGCGAGGGCGGTTATTCCGGCAACGACAAACAAGTGATCTTTTGCGTTATTACCAGAATCGAGGAAGCAAAATTAAAAGCGATCGTGGACGACATCGACCCGGATGCCTTTCTTGCTGTCGGCAATATTCACGATGTGCGGGGCGGCCGATTCAAGAAGAAAAACATCCACTAAAACACCTGTCGACGTTGGTCGACAGGTTCTTTTCAGCGGCGGAAAGCTCCGCACGGGGCGCTATATCGGCATTTTCGCCGTTACACGCGCTTCAATGATTGATCTCCTGGGCAAGCCGCGCAAACAGAATTTCATCTTCAAGCCGGATATGCTCTTTCAGCTTTGCCTCCAATTCCTGCATTTTGGTAAAAACCATTTCATAAGCCGGGCAAGCGTCTGCCGGCAACGTGAAATCGTTCGTCAATTCGCGCAGCTTTTTAAAAATTGCGAGCGACGCGTCGTGCTCTTCCGCCAATTTTGCCGCCATCTCGGTAAGCCGGCCGTGCTCGGGCAGCTTTTTTTCGCTCGCGTATCGTTTTACAGCGGGAAACGTATCTTTTTCTTCCCTTTCCATATGCTCTTCCAGCTCTTTTTTCAATTGCAGGAACAGCCGATGCACGATTGTCAGTTCCGGGTGGTCCGAGCCGTGCACATCGCGAATCCGTTCGCTATATTGGCTTAGGCCGGGCAGCGTTTCATACAAATAGGCATGGTGCTCGTTCACGATATGGTCAATAATTTCCGGGTAAGATTTTTGTTCCCAGTTCATACAATTCATCTCCAACGTTTTTTTCCAAGTATAAAATAACAGCGGAAACCTCTGTGTGATGCAGGTCACTTAGTTCTGCCCGCGGTCCTCCCGCTGTTTGGCAAGCGCCGCTTTGAGCGCTTCGCCAAGATTCGTTCCGAGCGCAACATTGTCGCTGTATTGGCGGGCCAGCTGTGATTCCCTGCGGCGGCTGAATTTGCCCTTTGCGCTGTCATCCAGTTTTTCGATGACGTTGCATAATCGGCATTGCGCGTATTTGCCTGCCTTGCCGTTGTGCAGCTCCATTTTTTTATGGCATTGCGGGCAGCGCCTGTTGATCATCACAGGCTCCGCCGCCCTGCTGTAGCCGCATTCGCGGTTGCGGCAAACAAGCCGCTTGCCGCGTTTCGTTTTCACCTCAAGCAGCGGTTCGCCGCAATCCGGGCAATGCGCATGCGTCAGATTATGCGGCTTGTAATCCGCATTGCTTGATTTCACCTCTTGTACAAGGCGAATCGTGAGTTCGCGGATTTCTTGCATAAAACGTTTGCTGTCCCCTTTTTTCCTGGCGATATTTTCCAGTTCCCGTTCCCAATTGGCGGTCATTTCCGGCGAGCGCAGCTCATCGCTGACCAACTCGATCAACTGTTTGCCTTTGCCGGTCGGCACTAGCCGGTTGCCTTGCCGTTCAATCGTGTCGGTGGAGAGCAGCTTCTCGATGATGTCCGCGCGCGTTGCCGGCGTTCCCAGATGATGCTTTTCCATCTGTGTGAGCAGCGTCGCTTCCGTAAAGCGCGCCGGAGGTTTCGTCCGGTCTTCGCGGATTAGGCAGCGCCCGATTTTTAACCTTTGCCCTTGCGTAAGCTCCGGCAGCAACTGGTTGAACGTTTCATGCGCCGCCGCGTCGGCTTCGTCTTCGCTGTCGTCCGCGCCTGTTATGTCCATTCCGTAAATTTCTTTCCAGCCGCTGTCTTTCATGACCCGGCCGGCGGCATGAAAGGTCTCGCCCGAAGCGGTCATGATAAGGCGCGTTTCATCGTAACGGCACGCGGGATAAAAAAGCGCGAGAAAACGTTTCACGATCAAATCATACAAGCGCCGTTCCTCGTGATTCAAAGCGTTTAACTGAACGGGCTGTTCGGTCGGAATAATCGCGTGGTGATCCGTCACTTTGCTGTCGTCGACGATGCGTTTCGTAATGCGCAGCGCTTTTGCCAGCAAGGGCTTGGCCAGCGGAGCATATGGCCCGACGGCAATGCTTTTTAACCGGTCGGGCAATGTGGGAACCATATCGGACGTCAAATAGCGCGAATCAGTACGCGGATACGTGACGAGTTTATGCTGCTCGTACAGTCTTTGCAGCACCGAGGACGTCTGCTTGGCGGAAAATCCGAGACGCTTGTTGGCGTCGCGCTGCAATGTCGGCTACCACCGTCCAAAACGGCACGGATGTAAAGCGGCTTATTTCCTCCTCGCGCTTCATCAGCATGGCGAGTGTCGGCGTTTGCACGCGTCCGGCCGCCAATTGCGCGTTATATTTCACGGTCAGCGCCCGCGTAACGTTCAATCCGATCAGCCAATCCGCCTCGGCGCGGCATATTGCGGATTCGTAGAGCGAATCGGTTTCGCTCCCGGGCTTAAGCCGGGCAAAGCCGTCGCGGATCGCTTTGTCAGTCTGGGAAGAAATCCACAAGCGTTTGAACGGCTTTTTCCAGCGGATCATCTCCATAATCCAGCGGGCGACCAGTTCCCCTTCCCGCCCGGCGTCCGTGGCGATGACCAATTCCTGCAAATCGCCGCGCTTGCTCAATTTCTCAATCGCGCGAAACTGCTGTCCCGTCTCCCTGATTACTTTCAGTTTCATCCGCTTGGGCAACATCGGCAAATCTTCCATATTCCACGTTTGATATTTCTTGTCGTAGTCTTCCGGTTCGGCAAGCGTGACCAAATGTCCCAGCGCCCATGTCACAACATATTTGGGGCCTTCAAAAAAATTTTTCTGTTTCGTTGCGCATCCCAGCACGCGCGCGATTTCTTTCGCCACGCTGGGTTTTTCCGCCAATACAAGTGTTTTCATCTTTTGTCTCCTGTTATGCGCCTTCGCTATTTTTAAACTGGTTGCAAAACATGCGGTAATATTTGCCTTGCGCGCCGATCAACGCGTCGTGGCTGCCTTTTTCGCTTATTTCCCCGCGGTCGATAACTAAAATCGCATCCGCATTGCGGATCGTGTTCAGGCGGTGCGCGATGATAAAACTGGTCCGCCCTTTCATCAGATGAAGCAGCGCATTTTGAATGTTGAACTCCGTGCGCGTGTCGATGCTGCTGGTCGCTTCATCAAGCACCAGAATGGCCGGTTTGGCTAAAATGACGCGGGCGATTGCCAAAAGCTGCCGCTGCCCTTGACTTAAGTTGCTTCCGTTCTCCATCAGTATTGTATCATACTGCTGCGGCAAGCGCCTGATGAACGGCGCGGCGTTCGCCAAAGCCGCCGCTTCCTCCATCTCGCGGTCGGTGGCGTCCGGCCTGCCGTATTTGATGTTGTCGCGGATCGTGCCGGAGAACAAATACGTATCCTGCAGCACGATGCCGAAGGCGCGGCGCAAACTGTCCCTCGTGTAGTCTTTGATATCGCGCCCGTCGATCGTAATGGCGCCGCCGGTCGCATCATAAAATCGCGTCAACAGATTGACGATCGTTGTTTTACCCGCGCCGGTCGGCCCGACAAGCGCGATTGCGCTGCCGGGTTCAGCCGTAAAACTGATGTTTCGCAAAATCGGCATATCCGGTTTGTAACCGAAGTTAACGCGCGCAAATTCCACCCGTCCTTGCGGATTCGCCAATTCGACGGCGTTCGGGCTGTCCGGCTCCTCCTCCTGTTCGTCCATCACTTCAAAAACCCGTTCGGCGCCGGCCACGCCGGATTGCAGCATATTAAACAAATTGGCCATATCGTTAAGCGGTCTGACAAATTGCCGGGAATAGCTGATGAAGCTGGCGATGACGCCTAATGTGATATGCCCGTTCACCACCAGTATACCGCCGACGATTGCCACGATGGCAAACCCCAGGTTGTTGATGACGCTCAAAAAAGGCATCATAAAGCCGGACCATACTTGCGCCCGCGTTGCGGATTCGCGCAGCTTCTCGTTCACCGCGGCAAACTCGGCGATCGCCCTGGCTTCATGATTGAACGCTTTAACAATCTGAATGCCGGATATCATTTCTTCAATATGACCGTTCAGCAAACCCAGCTGCTTTTGTTGCTCCTTGAACAGCAAACCGGTTTTGCGGGTAATGGTTCGTGAAAGCAAAAAAACAAGCGGCACCGTGACCAAGCTGGCAAGCGTCAACAACGGGCTAAGCGCGATCATCATCACGAGCGAACCGGTGATCGCAATCGATCCGGTCATGAGCTGCGTAATCGTTTGCGAGAGCGTATTGCTCACATTATCCGTGTCGTTTGCCAGCCTGCTCATCATTTCCCCATGCGGCCGGGAATCAAAAAAGGCCAACGGCAGTTTTTGCAGCTTGGCAAAAAGCGCATGTCTGATCCGCTTGACAATCCGCTGCGCAATGCCCGCCATGAGCCATCCTTGCGCAAAAGTGAATATGCCGTCGCCCAAATAAGCGGCGCCAAGCGCAATGACGGCAACGCCCAGCATATGAAAATCGACCAAACCGCCTCTGTAATCGATCGTATTGATGGCGACACCGATCAAATAAGGTCCGAGCAAGGTTAATACCGCATCGAGCAAAATCATTCCGAACACAACGGCGAGCTGTTTTTTCTCGGTGCTGATATAGCGCCACAGCCTTTTGACGGTGGCGCCGAAGTGTTTCGGCTTCACGATTTGCCCGCGCCTGCCGTGCCCAAAACCGCCGCCCGGGCGCGGCAAATTGTCGGGAATCGCTCGTCCGCCTGCGGTTTGTTTAGCCATGAAGCTTAACCTCCCTGCCGATCTGCGAATGGTATATTTCCCGGTATACGCCGCAACCGGCAAGCAGCTCCGCATGTTTGCCGCATCCGACCATTCGCCCGTCATCCAACACGATGATTTTATCGGCGTCCATAATTGAAGTGATGCGCTGTGCGATTACAATGACCGTCATATCCCGCGCATACTCCTTCAAGCCCTGCCTGATTTGCGTCTCCGTTTCCGTATCCACGGCGCTCGTGCTGTCGTCCAAAATCAAAATCTCCGGCTTTCTGACTAAAGCTCGCGCGAGCGAAATCCGCTGCTTTTGGCCTCCGGACAAATTCACGCCCTTTTGCCCGACGCGCGTATCATAACCTTCCGCAAAGCCTTCGATAAACGCATGCGCTTGCGCCGTCCGCGCGGCTTCCGTGATCTCCGCAAACGACGCGTCCTCTTTGCCCCAGCGAATGTTGTCCGCCACCGAGCCGGAGAAAAGCACGGTTTGCTGCGGCACAATCGCGATTTTCTCCCGCAGATCGGCGGGATCGACCATGCGTACATCGGCCCCGTCCACCTTGACAACGCCGGACGTCGCGTCGTAGAAGCGCGGGATTAAGCCGACCAGCGTGCTCTTCCCCGAACCTGTCGAGCCGATAATGCCGACGGTTTCGCCGGGCAAACAGCTAAACGTAATGTCCCGCAAGGCAAGTTCGCCCTTGGGGCCGTCATAGGAAAACGACACCCGCTCAAAATCGACGCGGCCCTTTTCGCCACTTTCGCCTGTCCCGATCATTTTGCCGTCTGCGGCGGCATTTTGCGCGCCGAACACTTCCCCGATCCGTCCGGCGGAAGCGCGGGCCCGAACGAACATATTAAAGACCATGGAGATCATCATGAGGGAGAACAAAATCTGCGTCATATAGTTGATAAACGCAATGATCTCCCCCACCTGCACCGTTCCGCGATGAACGCCGTAGCCGCCAAGCCAAAGAACCGCCACGATGCCGAAATTCATCGCCAGCATGATGAGCGGGTTAAATACCGCCATCATCCGCATGGCGACAACCGATCTGTTTTGGAATTCCCGATTGGCAATGCCGAATTTTTCCGTTTCATAGGCGAACCGGTTAAAGGCCTTGACCACGCGCACGCCGGACAAATATTCGCGCATCACGCCGTTCATGTTGTCAAGCGACTTCTGCACCTTGAGAAATAACGGAAACGCCACTTTCATATTCAGCGCGATCAACAGGCTGACAACAGGCACCACCACCGCCAAAACGAGCGCCAGATGATGGTTGAGCCGCACCGCCAAAACCAAACTGCCGATGCATAAAAGCGGCGCCTTCACAAAAATCCGCATCAGCCCGTTGGCGAAATTTTGCACCTGCGTCACATCGTTGGTCAGCCTTGTGACTAGCGACGCGCGGTCAAAGCGGTTGATATTTTCAAATGTAAACAGCTGAATTTTCTGAAACAGATCCGCGCGCAATTCCGCGCCGAAGCGCTGTGACACATTGCTCGAGACAACGTTTCGCACCGCGGCCGCCACCGCGCCCAGCGCCGCAATCAAAAGCATCTGGCCGCCATAGCGCAAAATGGCGTCCATCCGCTTTTGCGCCACGCCTATATCCACGATATCGGCCATCAATGTCGGCAGCGTCAAATCACAGATTGCTTCGCCTGTCAAAAACAGCAGCGCAACGCAAAACGGACGCCAATATTTGCCGACATATCGTTGTAAGTACCCCATCCGCGCCTCTCCTTTGTTAGCCTATCATTAGTATAAATGATTTCTTAAGGCTCGCCAGATGTTCGCTATTGTTTTTTATGCAAAACTTGGGGATTTCAGGGATATCAAGCGGCTGTTGATGATGTACGTCTCCGCGCAAAGCCGGAACATCCGACGAAAGTGCGAACCTGTGATTCTCGACGCTAAGGTTTAACGGCAAGCCTTCTGACGATTGTGGACATCAGGCGCTCGTTGCTTTCGATGGTTAGCCCGGCTTTTTCGATATGATCCAACGTACGACGATTGATATTGGCGCCGCTTAAGCGCACGACGAGCGGATTTAGCGCATCCATCAACAATCCCGTGACGGGATTTTCGCTGCGCATGTGCTCCAGCAGCAAAATTTTGCCGTCCGGTTTGCATACGCGGCGCAATTCCCGCAATCCGGCAACCGGGTCGGGAACGGAACAAAACACACACGTCGCCACGACATAATCGAATGTGCCGTCGGCAAACGCGAGATGTTCGATGTCCATTTCCCGCAAAGTCACCTGCATGTGCAGCTCCTCCGCTTTGCGCGCGGCAAACTTCAGCATGTTGGGGCTAAAGTCGATGCCGGTCAGCGTGACATGATTCGCATAATGCGGTAAATTTGCGCCGGCGCCGATGCCGACTTCCAGCACATTCCCCGTTACCTCAGCCAGCATTTCTTTTTTCCACTGCCGCATCAAGCGGCCATCCATCATATTGAACATGGCGGCAATGCGGTCGTACCGTTTCCGGATCACTTCCGTTTGGTTTTTTTCCCCGTTTTTCATAACGTTTCCTCCCGTTTTTTTTCTATCTTAAATCGAAATGAGAAAAAACGCCAAAACTAATGGAGAATATGCTAAGATGTTTCTATACTAGAATGATTCTAAGATAGGAGAATGGTGATGAAGCAAAATTCGGACATTATTTTTCTGGAAGGATTGGAAGTGGAATGCATCATCGGCATTTTCGATTGGGAAAGAGAACAAAAACAAACGGTCAGAATCGACCTGGAAATGTTCACTGACATTCATCCCGCCGCCAAGTCCGACCGAATCGAGGATGCGCTCAATTACAAAACCGTGGCAAAAGCAATCATCAAGATGGTGGAAGAAAGCCAATTTTATTTGCTTGAGAAAATGGCGGAAGAAATCGCCAATATTTGCCTGAACCGGTTCCAAATCGCCAAAATCAGGCTGAAGGTAAGCAAGCCGGGAGCAATCCGCGGTTCGAAAAATGTCGGGATCTTGATTGAAAGGGAGCGGCAAGCGTGAATACGGCTTTTATCAGCATCGGCTCCAATATCGCTAAAGAAGTGAACATTCCGGCGGTTTTTCATAGGCTGCAACGGCAATTCACCGTGGCAAACATTTCCCGGGTTTATGAAACGGCGCCGATCGGTCCGCTGGGACAGCATACGTTTTGGAACGCCGCGGCGGAAATTCGCACACCGCTATCCCCGATTGAACTAAGCAAAAAACTGAAAGAAATGGAAGCGGACTTCGGCCGCAAGCGCGACGCCGCGAACAAGTACGCCCCGCGTCCGCTTGACCTGGATCTGATTTTGTTCAACGATCTTGTGGTCGCAAACGAACAGATCAAATTGCCCAGCCCGCAGCTTGACAAATTCGCGTTTGTGCTGATGCCGATCGCCGAAATCGCGCCGGATTATGTCCATCCTAAGTCCGGCCAAACGCTGGCCGCGATGGCCGAAAATTTTCACGACGAAACGCAAACATGGGACATCATTTTCGAAAACAAACTGAAAGGCGCGGCCGAAACCGACCGCATGCGCAAAAAAACGGTTCTGATCACCGGCGGGGCCGTCCGGATCGGCCGTGAAATAAGCCGCTTTTTTGCGGAAAAAGGCTATGCGGTAGCGATCCATTATCACTGCTCGGCAACCCGGGCGGAACAATTGGCGCGGGAAATCCGCGCGCACGGAGGCGCCGCCTGCTGCCTGCAGGCGGATTTGCGGACGATCGGCGCATTGGAGCAACTGGTTGCCGGCGTGATCGACCGTTGGGGCTATCTGGATACGCTTGTCAACAACGCCGCCGTTTTTTACCCTACGCCGATTACCGAAATGAACCCGGAGCAATGGGACGAGTTGTTGGCCATCAATTTGCGTTCGCCGCATTTCCTCATTCAAAACGCATATCCGCATTTGCGGCGAACCAATGGCGCGATCGTAAATATTGCCGACATTTATGCGGAACGGCCGCTGTCCACCCATTCGATTTATTGCGCCACGAAAGCGGGGTTGGTTGCCTTGACGAAAAGTTTGGCGCAGGAACTTGCCCCGCAAATCCGCGTGAATGCGGTTGCACCGGGCG
>DASVDB010000118.1 GCA_036381315.1 Bacilli bacterium
AACATCGGTTTCTTGTACCTGATTTTCAATGTGCCGATCCTGGCCTTCGGCTGGCTGCTCATCGGCAGGCGGTTCGTGCTGTTAAGCATCCTCTGTGTCATATGCACAACCTTTTTTATGCAATGGATTCCCACTTACCAAATCATCAACGATCCGATTCTCGCGTCCGTTTTCGGCGGCGTGATTGTCGGCGTCGGCACCGGCATCGCGTTGCGCGGCGGCGGTTCGACAGGCGGCTTCGACATCGTCGGTTCAATCGTGACGCGAAAAAGCGACTTCCCGCTCGGCATGGTGCTGTTCGGGCTAAACGCATTGGTTATTCTTGCCCTTGGATATCCCGACAATTGGGACGCCGCGTTATATTCCATGATTTCCATCTACGCATCGGGCAAAGTCGTCGATACCATTCATGTGCGCCATGTAAAAATCACCTGCTTCATCATCACCAATCGCACGCAAGAATTGCTGGAAGTCCTGTTGAAACTCCCGCACGGCGTGACGATTGTCAAGACGGAAGGGGCGTTTACGCATGCCGAACGGGATATGCTGATGACCGTCACAACCCGGTACGAATTGGCCAATTTGCGCAAACTCATCCGCGAGGTCGATCCGAAAGCCTGGGTCAACATGGTGGAAACCGTCGGCGTCATGGGGGATTTTCGCCGGCCTTAAAGCATGCAAGCCGGCAACTTTTGGGCGCCTGTAAAGGGCGATTTTTTTTTGCCGTTTTCCAAAAAGGAACGCGGCGCATAAACATGTTTTAAGCGAAAGTATTGCGGTTTTCAGGAAATTCCCACTGTGAAACCGTGCGAACTTTGTCATATAATGTAGTTATAAGAACGAATGGGGAGAGAAAAATTTGGAAATCCTGCTCGCTTCATTAATGCTGCTTTGGGCAAACGTGTCGACGGCGCATCCCGGCGTGACGATGGAACAAATTGTCCAGGCGGCGGTCGTTTCCGTGCAGCAACCCGCGGAAAACTTGCCGCCTCCGGATGCAACGCCCGGGCAAAAACCGGCGAATGGCACAGACTCCGGCAAGCAAGAATACGTCAAAATCGATCCGCAAAAAGATGCGCCGGTTGTCAAAGGCATCTACTCCACCGCCAACAGCGCGGGCTCCGCGCGGTTTGCCAAACTCGTCAAATTGATCGACGATACGGATTTGAACGCGATGGTCATCGACGTGAAGGATGATTATGGCTACATAACCTACAATACGGACGATCCCAAGCTGCTGAAATACGGCAACACGCAAAACATTATACCCGATATCGACAAAACGATCAAAACGCTGCAGGATCACCAAATATACCCGATCGCCCGCATCGTCGTCTTCAAGGATACCGTATTGGCCAAAAAAAGGCACGATCTTTCCTATCTGAATCCGGACGGAAGTTTGTGGAACAACGGCAAGGCGGTAAACCCGGACAGTTTTGTCAACCCGTACATGAAAGAAGTGTGGGACTATAATATTGAGGTGGCGAAGGACGCCGCGAAGCACGGCTTCAAGGAAATCCAGTTCGATTACGTGCGCTTTCCCGAAGGATTTGAGAAAAGGGCCGACAAGCTGACATACACCCGCGACGGGCGCAAACGCATTGAGGTAATCGCCGCGTTCGTCAAATATGCGCGCGAACAATTGAATCCGCTAGGCGTGAGGGTATCGGTCGATATTTTCGGTTATGCCGCTTCGGTTCCCGCGGCGGAAGGCATCGGGCAGGATTTCAACGCAATCGCCCAATATGTGGATGTGATTTGTCCGATGATCTACCCAAGCCACTATTCCACCGGCTGGTTCGGCTCCAAGGTCCCGGATGCGCACCCGTATACGACCATTAACGGCGCCATGGTCGACACGCATAAAAAGCTTGCGGAAATCGGCGATTTAAAACCGGTTATCCGCCCCTGGATTCAGGACTTTACCGCCACGTGGGTGCCCGGCCATATCCAATACGGAAAAAAGGAAATCGAAGAGCAAATCCGCGCTTTGGCAGACAACAATGTGCATGAATTTCTGCTTTGGGACTCGCACAATACGTATACCGAGGGCGTCGACTACAGCAAATAATTTTTTTCGCCGCGTAAACCCCGTTTTGCCGCATCAGGCAGAACGGGGTTTTTTTGCGGAATGAATTTGACTTCAATCAAATCATTTCCGGGGTGAATCTTTTATGATGATTGACAAATAAAGCAAGTAACCTGCTTCCACCGGGAGTGATGATCATGCAGACCGCCACCATTCGGTTGGAGACCCTTTCCTGTCCGAGCTGCGTCGCCAAAATCGAATCCGCGTTAAGGCAAACGAAGGGCATCGCCGAAGCAAAAGTGCTGTTTCATGCCTGCAAAGTAAAAGCCACATTCGACGAAAACGCAACGAATACAGAGCGCATTGCAAATGTGCTTGCCCGACTGGGATACCGTACCTTGGGTGGGTATAATAATGGACCGCAAAAATAATCGGGCGGCGCTCACGGGAGTTTCCGCCATACTGATCGGCGCCGGCTGGATCTCACGGTGGACGGCGGCCGATCCGGCGGTGTTCGCCATCCTGATGATCGCGGGCAGCGTTTTGTCCGGAGTGCCCATCATTAAACGGGCGTTGGCGGCGCTCCGTTACCGCACGTTCAGCATCGAGCTGCTCGTTTCGATCGCGGTAATCGGCTCCGTTTTGCTCGGGGAATATTGGGAAGCCGCCGCCGTCGCCTTTTTATTCATGTTTGGCGCCTTTCTGGAAGCCAGGACGCTGGAAAAAACCCGCTCATCGCTAAGAACGCTGATGAATTTGGCGCCGCTAACCGCTTCCGTTCTGCGGGACGGCGAAGAATTTCGCATTGCCCCCGAAGAAGTGATGAAGGGCGACATTGTGCTGGTGCGGCCGGGAGAAAAAATACCCGTAGATGGCAAGGTCATATCCGGCGCATCGTCCGTCAACCAGGCGGCGATTACCGGCGAATCGATTCCCGTAACCAAGAAGGCGGCCGACCCGGTATTCAGCGGCACCGTGGTTGAAAGCGGGTATTTGCATGTGCAAGCCGAGCGAGTCGGCGAAGATACGACATTTTCCCGGATTATCGCGCTGGTTGAAGAAGCGCAAGACGCCAAAGCGCCAACACAGGCATATATCGAACGTTTCGCCAAGTATTACACGCCGGCGATCTTTGCGCTTGCGGCTATTGTTTACCTGCTCACGTTCAATGCCGAATTGGCGCTTACGCTTTTGGTTATCGCTTGCCCCGGCGCGCTGGTCATAGCCGCCCCCGTCGCCGTCGTGGCGGGGATCGGGAAAGCCGCCAGCCTCGGTTTGTTGATCAAGGGCGGCCACGTGCTGGAACGCGCTGCGCGCATTAACGCCGTCGCATTCGATAAAACCGGAACGTTGACGACCGGTAAACCCGTTGTAGCGGCCATTCATCCGCTACGGACAACCCGCGGCAAACTGCTTGAACTTGCCGCGCGGGCGGAGGCGGCGTCCGAACACCACCTCGCCAAAGCGATTGCGCAAGCGGCCAAACAAGAAGGAATTGCCGTTTCGGCCGGCCAGGCGCGGTTTGCGCATTTCCCGGGCAAAGGGATCAAAGCCGAATGGGACGGCCAGACGATCCTGGTCGGCAACCGGACGCTTTTGCATGAACATGGCGTGCAGCCAGCGGCAGATGCGGCGGCGCTGTATCTGGGCGAAGAAGAAGCCGGGAGCACGGCCATCTATATCGCGGCCGATGCGGATGTGTTGGGCGTAATCGCCGTTGCCGACGCGATCCGCGCGGATGCGTGCCCAACCATTCGGAGCCTGCGGGAAATCGGGATGCGCCGGGTAATCATGCTTACCGGAGACAATGCGAACACCGCGGCAAACGCGGCGAACGCTTTGGGTATTGGCGAAATCCGGGCGCGCTTGCTGCCGGAGGACAAAGTTGCCGCGATCCGCGACATGCGGCAACAAAAACTGCAAGTCGCCATGGTCGGCGACGGCGTGAACGACGCGCCTGCCTTGACGGCGGCGGATTTGGGCATAGCCATCGGCGGCACCGGCACGGATGCGGCCCTGGAGATCGCCGACGTCGTCATAGCCTCGGGGAAAATAAGCCAATTGCCGTTAGTGTTCAAGCTAAGCGCTTTTGCGACCGGAATCATGAAACAAAATATCGGATTCGCCGTTGCCGTCGTGCTGGGGCTTCTCATCGGCGTGCTGTCCGGCGCAATCGTGCTCGCCTCCGGGATGCTCATCCATGAAGCAAGCGTGTTGCTTGTGATCATAAACGCGCTGCGAATTTTGCGCTATAAAGCTGACGGACAAATCAGGAAACCATATCAAAATGAATGGCGGGAGGAATGGTTATGAACGATTGCCATGCATGCGAGACGCAACCGTACCGCGCTTGTGTCGACAAAGTCCCTTTTTTTCGCAATTTGAGCGTGGAAGAAAAACAGCATATTGCCGAAGCTGTCATCCACAAAAAATTTTATCGGGGCGAATTTCTGTTTTCCCAGGGCGATATCCTCGGCAGTTTGCTGATCGTCCACACCGGCAGCGTGAAAATATTCAGGCTGTCGGCAACCGGCAAGGAACAAATCATCCGCATCCTGGGACCGGGCGATTTCACCGGCGAGTACGCCCTGTTCGGGGCCAATCCTTCGACGAACGGGGCCGAGGCCCTGCAGGCGACGGAAGTTTGCATGATCCGCGGCGCGGACATGAAGCGGCTGATTTTGCGCTATCCCAATATCGCCATCAAGCTGCTGGAGGAATATGCGGCCATCTCCGCGGAGAGCGAAAGCCATATCGAGCAATTGAGCCTGTTCAATGTGGAGCAGCGGCTGGCGTCGTTAATACTGCGGTTGGGCAAGCACAGTTGCGACGACAAGGTATGCGAAATTACGCTGCCCGCCAGCAAATCGAATCTGGCCTCTTTCCTGGGCATGACGCGGGAAACAATCAGCCGCAAGCTTTCGCTCTTTCAGGAACAAGGGTGGATCGAACTGGTAAACGGAAGAAAGATTCGCATTCTCGATGTCGACAGCTTGCAGAAAGTGGTCAACTCCGAACCGGAAGCGGTATAAGAAAAAGGCACCGGCATTGCGCTGGCGGATAATCCGCCGCTTACGCGCGGCACCGGTGCCCTTTTGCTTGTTTCATTATTGGCTAAGTCTTTTGGATAACTCGTATAATTCCATATTGAACGGTTTCTTTGTTTTGACGACCGTTTCGATATCGGTTGCCACCAATGATCCGTTTACGACTCCCAACGCTTTGCCCGACTCGCCGGCAAGCAATTGCCTTACCGCGAAATCGCCCAGGCGGCTGGCCAAAATGCGGTCATTATGAGTGGGCGTCCCTCCCCGCTGGATATGCCCCAATACGGTCACGCGCGGTTCGATATCGATCAGTTTGCTTATTTCTTCGGCGATCATATCGCCTTTTCCGACGCCTTCGGCGACCACAATAATACTGTGGCGTTTGCCGTGCCGAAAATTCTCCTGCATTCGGTCGGCGATTTCCTGCGTGTCGTAAGGCACCTCCGGCACCAGGATCGTTTCGGCGCCGCTCGCCAGCCCCGCGTACAATGCGATGTCGCCGCAATGCCTGCCCATGACCTCCACCACCGAGGAGCGTTCATGCGACGTCATGGTGTCGCGCAGCTTATTGATCGCGTCCACCACGATGCTTACCGCTGTGTCAAATCCGATGGTGAAATCGGTGAAGGCAATGTCATTGTCGATCGTACCCGGCAGCCCCATCGTTTTAATGCCTTGCAGCGTTAATTTGTAGGCCCCCTGGTAAGAACCGTCGCCACCGATCACCACAAGCCCGTCAATCCCCCGCTTGCGCAAATTTGCGGCGCCAAGTTGCTGCCCTTCCGGCGTTAAAAATTCCTTGCAGCGGGCCGTCTGCAAAATGGTGCCGCCCCGTTGGATGATGTCGCCTACACTGCGCAAGTCCATCTCCTTGATGTCGTCGTTCAGCAAGCCCTGAAAGCCGCGCTGCACGCCGAATACTTTGAGGCCGTGATACAGGCCGCTGCGCACAACCGCTCTTACCGCGGCATTCATCCCTTGCGAGTCGCCGCCGCTTGTCAGCACTGCGATAGACTTAACCATACTAACTCCTCCTCCGTCGAATCCATATACTGTAAAACCAAAAAAACACGCGCGTTAACGGGCTGCCCCACATCAATTTGCGGGATACCCGTTTTACATCCGACTGGCCGCGTACTTTCGGGTCGGACAAATACAGCGCCAAAAGACCTTCGATGACCATTCGGTGAAAGCGGACATGCTGCAAAAGCTTTACACTTTTCCGCGCTTGCTTGGCCACCCAGGAAATTCTCGCCGCTTTTTCTTCGCTGCCTGCGTAGTACGCGCAAAAATTCAAATCTCCGCCGCGCCTGTCTTCGTCCTGATCGATCAAATAATCAAGCAAAATATGCAATCCGCAAACATAGGGAAAATAGGCTTTGTACACTTGATCGGGCATCTCCCGCGGCATAAATTTGTCCGCGGACGCGGCAAAAAGCATAAAAACTCCCAGCGTGGACCCGGTTGCGGCGGCGAATTCGTTCCAACGCAATTCCCGATATTTTCGCTTATGCTTTTTCCACCAGGTTTTTAGCGCCTTTTCCCGTTTATCCAGGCTGATATGTTTAAACACTTGCAAGTCGCAGTAAAGCGAAACCAATTCAACGATGCGTTTTTTTGACCGGTCATAGGAAGGAAGCATGCAAATGCAGGACTGGCACGTTTTCACCAGATTATCCAAATACCCGCCGTCGTCTTGCTCGGGATGGTAGGCGTAATAGTCGTGCAGCGGCGCCGCCGGGTCGACGGCATCCAGCATTGCCTGGTGCATTTGGCGAAAATCTTTGGCGCTTAGCGAGGTGCTGCGGTCGCATAAATTATCCAGGTAATCGCTTATCGTCTGAAAAGCGACGATCAACGGGATCAGCACGTGCTTATAGGCTAAATTGAAGGCCGCGTAGACCGCTCCGCCTTCACAGTGAAATTGCTTTCCGGACAAACTCGCGATGGCCTGCTTGCGCAATTCCTCCGTCGGAATCCGCATGGCCAATTCCCGCCATTCCGCCAATTGGCTGCGCACTTCCGGAAGTACGCTGCGGTAAAATCTGAACATCAGCGTAAACGGTCCGGACGGAACGGCATCGGCGCGAACATCGGTTACAGGCACACGACTAACCCCCGCATCTCATGATATGATTGTTAATTATATATCATTATGCGGTAAGTGCGAAATCTAACTGTTCCGGCAAACGTCAGGCAAACGCACGGCGAAAAGCCTAATAGTAAATTTATCACGAGTTTGCGAGTTCGCCAATAGTTAATCGAATGCAAAAATGTTGCAAATCGACCGCGAAAGATGGCAAATCGTGTTATACTGTGGCTATGCAACGATCGGGAGAACAAAACTATGCGGGACAGTCTGGCACAATCTAAACAAAAGCCGCCATTGCTGCGAATATTCGCCTTCTTTTTGCCGCTGGGCGCTTCGGCCACGCTTGTTACGGCCTCCCATGTCATCATCAACAGCACGCTAGCCCGTTCGGAACATCCGGAGACGATTATTTCCAGCTACGCCATCGCGTTAAGTCTGTTTAGCATTCTGGACCGCTCCACGGGACTTTTGCGACAATCGTGTTCCGCTTTGGTCCGCGACCGCGTCTCGTTTCAAGCGATGTCGCACATCGCGAATCTGCTGATCTTATCCACGATTCTGTTTAGTTTGCTGGTTTCTTACACGCCATTGGGTGTCGGCATTTTCCGCTATCTTTTCGGCGAACAGGAATCGCTTTTGCAGCCCACGATCCATGTTTTCCGCATCCTCATGTTTGTCAGCGTTTTTTCCGGCCTGCGGTGTTTGTATCATGGAATCATTATAACAAATTTCCATACAAAATGGCTGACGATCGGGATGGTCTTCAGGCTCGGCGTCATGTACGCCATTTCGTTGGGATTTATTTTGAAATGGGGCGTGCATGACGGCAGAGTGGGCGCCGTCATCTTCATGGCGGGCATGATGGTGGAGGCAACCGTCGCCGTTTGGGAAGGTAAAACGCTTTTGCGGAAAATGCCGCGAAAGCTTCCCGGACACAATGTGGAAAAGCCTAAACAGGTGTTTGCCTTTTTTCGGCCCATGTTGTATTCGTCTTTCATTGCGGTAGTCATCGGACCGTCCATCAACGCCATGCTTGGCAAAACGGCCGATGTTCCGCTCTCCATCGCCTCGTATGCCGTTGCCCTGAACGTTACGCAGCTTATGACAAGCTTTTTCACCTATATCCATCAAATCGCGCTGAATTTCTACAAGCGGGAAGCGCATGCGGTCAAAACGTTTATGCTGATCGTCTGTCTCATTCCGACGGCGCTTAATTTCATGCTCGTCCATACGCCTGCGGGACCATGGTTTTTGCACCATATCATGGGGCTGCAACACGAACTGTTAACGGCCACGCTTGAGGCAATCGGCGTTTTTATGCTTATGACGCTGGTCGTCCCGTGGCTCGATTTCGCGAACGGCCTTGTCATGCTAAGGGGCCAAACAAAAATCATGGTCTGGTCGCAAAGCGCCAATGCGGCCCTGACCGTCCTCGTCTTGCTTTTGTGCGTATGGCTTGCGCCCGGCTTAAACGGCAATATCGGCGCTTTGGCGCAATCGTTGGGGATGCTCGCGGAGCTTTCTTTCGTCACATATGCATTACGCCGCGGCCGGGCAAACGCACTTATTTGGCAAATGAAGCAGGATCACAACCGGGCCATGCCGAAATAGAAAAAAGTAAACCGGAGGTGAATTATGGATTATAGCGAATCCTATCTGCTTTTCATTATTGCGTCATTCGCCTTTGCCTACCTTTTAATCAAGAAAAAAGAAAAGTTCCCGGAAAAAGCGCGCCGCCCGCTGGCGATTGTCGCGTTGTTTATGGTCGTCTTCTCGTTTTTTCTGATTGTTTATTCTTTTTGGCGCGGCATATGACGCCGGAAAAAATTTGCTTGCCCGGGCAATCGCGGAATAATAATATGGAAAGAGCCGGAACATAATATCTCTACTACAATTGACGGGAGTGTGGGCTAAAATGCGCATGATTCCTGTTGTTCTGGCTTTTTTGTTCGGTTTTCTTAGTTTCATGCCGCCGGTCAGCACCGGCGTACACAAAAATAACGAATTGCCAACCGCAGTCAGGAGGATTGCCATGAATCAATTGCCAAAACGCGCGGAAGTGCCCGCACAGGACAAATGGAAACTGGAAGACCTGTTTGCCGACCAGCAGGCCTGGGATCAGGAATACAACCAGGTACTGGAAAAAACGCGCGAAATGAAAAAATTCCAGGGCAAACTGCAGGATGAAAAAACGATCAGGGACTGCTTTGCGCTGGAGGACGAGATTTCATTATCGACAGAGCGCTTGTACGTATACGCCAATATGAAGCATCACGAGGATATGGCCGACCCCAAATACCAGGCGCTGGCGGATAAAGCGCAGAAACTGAGCGTCAAGGTAAGCGAAGCGACTTCGTTTATCACGCCGGAAGTGTTGCGCCTGTCGACCGAACAATTGCAGGCGCTCATTGATAACGACGAGCTGCGCGACTACCGGCAAACCTTGAAAGAGATGCTGCGGCAAAAGCCGCATGTATTGTCCGAAAGCGAAGAAGCCATCCTGGCGCAAGTGGGCAACATGTCGCAGGCTCCCAGCAACATTTTCGGGATGCTGAACAATGCCGACATGAAGTTCCCGCATATAAAAAATGAGGACGGCGAAGAAGTGGAATTGACGCACGGGCGGTATATCCAGTTTTTGGAGAGCGGCAACCGCGCAATCCGCAAGGAAGCTTTCCATGCGATGTATTCGACCTACGACAGGCAAAAAAATACAATCGCCGCCACCCTGGCAGCGAACGTCACAAAAAATTTGTTTTACGCGAACGTCCGGCATTACCCGTCGGCGCTCGAAATGGCGTTATACGGCGACAATATTCCGCGGGAAGTATACACCAATCTGATCGATACGATCCATGCGCATTTGCCGCTGTTGCACCGATACATGAAGCTGCGCAAGCGGCTGCTGCATGTGGACGAACTGCACATGTTCGACTTGTTCGCTCCGCTCGTGACCGAATACAAACCGAAAATTACCTTTGACGAGGCAAAAAAGACCGTCCTGGAAGGCCTTAAGCCGTTGGGGCAGGAATACTTGCAAATTCTGCAGGAGGGCTTTAACAACGGCTGGATCGATGTTTACGAAAATCAGGGAAAGCGAAGCGGCGCATACAGTTGGGGCGCATACGGGACGCACCCTTATGTTCTGCTCAACCATAAAGACAACCTGAACAGCATGTTTACGCTGGCGCATGAAATGGGGCATGCGATTCATTCCTATTACTCCGACCATAACCAGACTTACCGCAATGCGCAATATACGATCTTCCTGGCCGAAGTCGCTTCGACGACCAACGAGTCGCTTTTGATGCATTACCTGCTTGGCAAAAGCACGGACGTTAAGGAAAAAATGTATCTGCTCACCTACTATCTCGATCAATTCCGCACTACCGTTTTCAGACAAACGATGTTTGCCGAATTCGAGAAAATCATCCACGAAAAGGCGGAAGCCGGCGAAACGCTTACGCCGCAACTTTTGTCCGACATTTATTACGATTTGAACGTGAAATACCATGGCAAGGAAATGGTTGTCGACAAGGATATCGCGATGGAATGGGCGCGCATTCCCCATTTTTACAACAGTTTTTACGTCTACAAATACGCGACGGGATTTTCGGCGGCAACCAGCTTCGCCAATCAGATTCTGGAAGACGGAAAGCCCGCTGTAGACCGTTATATCGGTTTCTTAAAGAGCGGAGGCAGCGATTACTCCATCCATATTCTGAAACGGGCGGGAGTCGATATGTCCTCTCCGGAACCGATCCGGCAGGCCATGCAAGTGTTTGCGAAACTGCTTGACCAGTTGGAACAGTTGGCTAAAAGTTGAAAGGGTGAATTGTCATGAAGCTGCAATGGACGTTTATTTTGGCCCTCATTTTCGCGCTCGTCGTCGCTTTGTTCGCCGTCTTTAACGTGGAATCCGTCCCGGTCAATTACATTTTTGGCGAAGCAAATCTGCCGCTCATCATCGTGATTCTTGGGGCTGCGCTGATCGGAGGGCTGTTTGTCGGATCTGTGGGCATCATCTGGCAAATACGGTTAAAGCGGAAAATTCGCCAACTGGAAAAAGACCTGCATGACGCCGAGCGTGTTGCCGAAAAACCGGAACCGAGCGCGGAAATCGTGATCCCGCCTCCGCCGGGAACCATGAGCGACTCATACTCGCAACAGTAACGGTATGCCTATCGACGGCGGAAACGCCTCCGGTTTGCCGGCTTGCGGCCTTTTTTCGGCAAATAGCCTCTGCTGCGTCCGTTAGCGTTGAGCGGGAGGGTGATCCACCCGTTTTAGCGATGCTCGGGGATGCGGTTCATCCGTATTAGCGGTGGGCGGGGAGGTAATCTCCCCGCTTTTGCATTGCTCAGGGAGGTAACCCCCCCGTCATAGCGTTGCGCAGGGCGCGTGCGGATTGCTCCCTATGCGTCAATCCAGTTATTGGCGATCGTCTTTTTGTACCAAAAATAACTGTCCTTTTTTGTGCGTTCAAGCGTGGCAAAATCGACGTGGACTATGCCGAACCGTTTGCTATAGCCATACGCCCATTCGAAGTTATCGAGAAGCGACCAGATGAAATATCCCTTTACGTTAACGCCGGAGGAAATCGCGCGATTCATTTGCAACAGGTGCTCCCGCAAATACTTGATGCGCTGTTTATCCCGCACTTTTCCGGCGGCCGGTTCGTCATTGTAGCACGCGCCGTTTTCCGTAATATAAATCGGAATGTCCCCGTAAATTTCCCGCAGGCGGCAAAGGGTGCGATACAGCCCTTCGGGATAAATAAACCAATCGATATCCGTCTTGTCGTGTCCGACATCGACTATTTCCGCATCGAACAAACCGCTGTTTTCTTTATATCTCGCCACATTTCCCGAATAGTAATTGAGACCCAAAAAATCGATCGGCTGCCGGATTTGTTCCATGTCGCCCGCCAATACGTCAAGCTTTACCCCTTTTTGCGCGAACCAATCGACCATGTATTGCGGATAGGCGCCGGTAAAGATCGGATCGCAAAACCATTCCATAAACCAGCATGCGCTGCGTCGGCACGCTGCCACATCTTCCGCGCTTAAGCTGTACGGTTCAAACCATGAGTAATTGGCCACGATTCCGATCTGTCCGTCCATGCGCATGGCGCGAAAACGTTCGACCGCCTTGCCGTGCGCGATCATGATATGGTGGGCGACATTCAGCGCCAGCTGCGGATCGCGGTTGCCCGGCGCATGTTCGCCAAGAAAGTTGGACAAAAAGGAAATGCACCACGGCTCGTTAAACGTAACCCAAAATTTGATCTTGCCGGCAAAAGCCTGGAACATCGTTTCCGCATAGCGCACAAACGCGTCGATCGTGGCGCGGTTTGCCCATCCTCCCTGATCCTGCAACGCTTGCGGAAGATCCCAATGGTAAAGGGTGCAGCACGGCGCAATTCCGTTTTCCAACAGCTTGTCGACAAGATTTTGATAATAGTTTAGCCCCTTCGCATTCAACTCGCCTATGCCGTCGGGAAAAATGCGCGGCCAGGCGATGGAAAAACGGTACGCGCCAACGCCGAGTTCTTTCAGCAATTGAATATCTTCATCCAGCCGGTGATAGCTGTCGCATGCCTGGTCACCGTTATCGCCGTTCAGCACATTGCCGGGCGTATGCGCAAACGTGTCCCAAATCGACGGCTTGCGCCCGTCCTCATTCCAGGCTCCCTCAATCTGGTACGATGCGGTTGCCGCCCCCCACAAGAAATCTTGCGGAAACATAATGCTTGCCATCGGATTTCCTCCCAATTTGTTAAAATGGTTTTACCACGCCGACGGCCATCCCGTCGTAAGCGGGGATAATGGCGCTGATCAGGCGGGGATCCGTCGCCATCTTTTCGTTAAATTCGCGGATGGCGATGACGGAAGGCCCGTCTTCCTCCGGATCCATCGTTCTGCCATGCAGCAGCGCGTTGTCTCCGGCAATGACCGTTCCGGGGTGGGACAAGCGGATTGCCCATTCCAGATAAAGCGGATAATTGCCTTTGTCCGCATCGATAAAGATGAGATCGAAACGTTGATTTTCATTAGCCAAAGCCGCCAAAGACGCAAGCGCCTCGCCGACGCGCAACTCGACCATGCCGCCGAATCCCGCTTCCCTGATGTTCTGTTTGGCCGTTTCCGCAAACTCCGGGCTTAATTCCAGCGAAATTAGCTTGCCGTTTTCCCGCAAGCCCCGGCATATGCAAATTCCGCTGTAGCCGCCCAATGCGCCGATTTCCAGCGCCGATTCGCCCCCGGCCAAAGCGGCGAGCATCGTCAATAGCCTGCCGTAGCCCGGCGGAACCGATATTTCCGGCATTCCGTTCGCTTTTAGACTGGCGGTTACACGAGCCAAGTCGGCGTCATGCGGAAAAATTTGCTCGATATATTGTTCTGCGGTTAATTTCAATCTGCATTCTCCCTTTTGCCATTCGCCAATATGAAAAGTGTTCCGTTAAAAAACAGCAAAATCAACGTCATAAACAGCACAAAGCCGAGCGATTGCGGCGTTTGCACGATAGCCGACGCGGTTTCGGCAAGCACATCCGCCGGCCGCAGCAACACGTCCCAACTGTTCCAGCGGAGAAACCGTCCCAGATAAATGCCGACGCCGCATAACAAATGGGTGCCGAAAAAAAACAGCCTTGCCGACGCGCCCCCGTAAAACCGCCGCCATATCCGGTAAATGGGATAAAACGAAAAAAATCCAAGAAACAAACCCAACAAGGCATACAATACCAGCATATTCAGATCATACCACAAAGTAATTTGCGCTTTCCAAAAGCTGATATCGACCAGATGGTAAAGATCGGTCAGCATATATGCCGCATTCGGATAAAAAAACAGCCACACGAGCGTAAGCGGCAAAAATCCGCCTTTGCGCGCCGTTTTTTCGCCGCCAAACAACCGGTTTGCCAGCACGGCCAACGCATAAGGCAGCCATGCCAAAAATAAATTCCATAACAAAAACAAATAGGTAAGCCGATCCGTATAGACAATTCGCAGTAAAACGGCGCTCATTGCCAACACGGAGCCGGCTATTAGCAACCGAAATTGCATCCATTTCCCTGCCTCTACATTGCGCGACCGGCATCGGCGGTTATAAATTTGCGGCAATCAGGTCGCGCACGCGTGAACTTAACGCATGAATGTCCATCGCTTGATATTCGTCCGCATACAACGGCGGAGATACGATTAATTCCGCATCCGCCCGCTTCAGCCGCCAACCGGACCAGCCGAATATTTCCCCCGAACCTTTTATGGTAATCGGGACAATCGGCACCCCTGATTTTATCGCCAATTTCAGGCTACCGGGTTTAAAGTCCAGCAATTTGCCGTCGCGACTGCGCGTCCCTTCCGGAAAGACGACCAGCGAATGCCCGCTCTTCAGCGCCGCAATGCCTTGATTGATGGCTGTTAACGATTGGCGAACATTTTTCCGGTCCATGAAAACAGACGGCAAATACCGCATCCAGGTGCTGATTAGCGGCATTTTCGCCAGTTCCTTTTTCGCGATGAATCCTTTCGCTTTGGGAATATACCCAAGCAAAAGCAATATATCATACAGGCTCTGATGATTGCATACGAACAAAACGGCTTCATCGGCAGGGATTTGCTCGGCGCCGGAAACAGATACGCGGGAACCGGTGACGCGCACGAACGATCGCCCGAATTTGCCAGCCATTTTGCTGACCAACCGATCTATTTTGTGAAATTGTTTTTGCTTTTGCCACCGTTTAACCCGCACAAGTTGGGGGATGGTAAAAAGCATGTAGAAAAAAAGATAAATGCTAGCAATCAGCAATTTGAACATTTGGTTGCTCCCCTGGATCATGTGTATAATGAGGCTATATTCTACAGCAACGTTGCAACTCCTTTTATTTTATCATTATATCTGATCAAATGGGGGAAATGCGAATGGATGGGCGCAGCTTTTTTAACCGGCATACGCTTGTCGTTGCCCAGGAACTGCTCGGCAGCTATTTGCACCGGCGCATCGACGGGGAAGAAATCATTGTGCGGATTACGGAAACGGAATGTTATCGGGGAAAAGACGATCAGGCAAGCCACGCCTATTCCGGCGTCACCCCGCGCAACCGCATCATGTTCGGGCCTCCGGGGTTTGTCTATGTATACCTGGCGTATGGGTTGCACTGCTGCATGAATATCACGACGGAGCCTGAAGGGTGCCCCGGCGCCGTGCTGATCCGCGCGGCGAAGCCGATAGCGGGCAGGAAGCTGATCGAACGGCTGCGTGTTGGCGCTGCGGAGCGCAACTTACTGAACGGTCCGGGAAAATTGACAAAAGGCCTATCCGTTGATTTAAGCTTTAACGGATACGACCTTTTTGGCGTTGACACACACCCGTTTTCCTGGCAGCCGAGAGATAAATCGTGGAAATTTAACGTCACCAAACGAATCGGCATTACCAAAAGCGTCGAACTGCCGTGGCGCTTTATCATTGCCGAGTAGCCGGTTTAGCAAGTTTTGCGGCATCCTTCGCGAATGTTTTGCAACCGTCTGACCATGCCGACGAATTGCTCGGGCATGGCGGAAAACCGCAACGCCACCCGCACTTGCCCTTCCCAGTAAAAGATAAACAAATTGTTTTTTTCGCCCATTACCAATTCCGCATCCCACATTGACTCGGCAAGCGGAAACGTAAGCCGGTTGAACAACAGTTTCGGGCCGTCAGGCGTCTCGTAAAGGCCAATCCGGTTGCCGCCTATATCAAAATCACAGCCATTATCTTGTGCCTTCGCCAACAACTGTTCCATTATACTACCCCCATGTCGATTTGTTCATTGGATGCCTTGAAATCTACCACTTGTCCAACCCTCGTATCGGTAGCCCAAACCGTGCCGGCCGGAAGCTTGACGACAGAAACCGCCCCCTTTCTTTTGCGGACGATTGCGCCCGGTTGAACATGATGGTCGATCCAGACAATTTCTCTTTTGTCGTTCAAATAGAGCACGTCGACCGGTTCATTCATAAACAGCGTATTCACCGTTGCGCAGCGATGAATATATAAAGCGCTGCCAAAAGGAACGCCGCCGGAAAACACCCCGACCAGCCGCTCCATAAAAGAACGCGCTTGCCTGATTTCCCAGGCCAAAATTTTTCCGTTGTCCGCATTCACCATCACTTCCAATGCCGGTCGCCTCCTTCCCGGACGAAAGAGCCTGATTGTACGCAAAAAATCCCCTGCTCCTGCCGAAAGGAAAGGGGAATTATAAGCGAACGAAAGCCGCTGATCGTTGATTCCCTGGATCCTTCAGCAACTGGCTGGCATAACGCTTTTTAAGCGCCGTAGCCCCTTTAGCTTTGCGTCGTTAACTTTCGCTAACTTTGCCTTTTCGAGATTCAACGAAATTCCTTAATTTTCTTTTATTGTAGACTTTTTTCGGGAAATTTCACATAGGACTATATTCCCGATTAATGGAAAATGCATGGGCAATCCGAATTATTTTGCCGCGCGATACCGCGCTGTCCGCTTGCTGTTTATTTTAAATATTTAGCCGCTTTTTCCAGCGCTTCTTCCTCCGTTTTTCCGGTAACGTATCTGCCATTGACAAAAATAAAAGCGGATCGCGTGCACGGACCGCAATATGATTTGCATCCGACCTCAATGTTTGCGTCGGGCGCCATTTTTTGCAATTTCGGCAAAATCGACTTTAAACGGATATGTCTGCACTTGTCGCAAATTTGAATGTCGTTCGCCACTTTGATGTTCCTTTCCGGTTTTCATGATCGGCACGGTTTCCGTTTGCGCCAGCTCGTCCTCATCTGCCGCCGTGCCCAACATCATCTTAAAGCAACCGTAAAGACGCTGTCAAATGAGGCGCAATCCTTCCAGCATGATGTTGCGGCAAGCGTTGTAAATATCGGCAAATTGCGCGGGCGGCAGCGGATTGACGCCGAATCCCGCCTCGACGGTAAAGCCGGGCGCGCCGAATTCATAGATGAACCAGTCTTTAAAACCCGCATCGCTATCCGCAAGTTTGACCGGAACGTAACCGCTGACGGCGGCCAGGCGCTTCGCGGCATGCTCGGCGGTGGCGGGCTCGAAATTGCGGTAATTCCAATAAATTTCTTTGCCCTGCGTGTGAAATGACATGGCCAGATGAAACTTTTCCCGGCGCGCCAATGCGGCCAAAGCAAAAGCTTCCGGTTCGGAAAGCGGGAATTCGCCGCCGTAGTCGCGCGGACCCGGCTTTGCGACGTTTCTCCGTTTTTTCTCCTCTTCCCAAAATGCGGGAAACTGGTCGTTCAAGTCCACGCCGCGGATGTTGGCTTTCCAGCCGGTGAAATCCGTCGAACCGCCATTTAAGCCCACAAGTTCGGCGTAGAGGGAATCGCTTTCGCCGATTCGTCCCAGCGCAAGCTCGACGCCGTCGGGGTTGACCATCGGCACTACACAAATTTGCGTGCGGCTCAGGATTTCGTTCAAACCGTCTGCGCCCTCGCCCGTTTTTTCGCCCGTTGCCACAGCGTCGGCAACATCGGCCAGAAAACGCATCAGCACCGCGCTCGTTATCCATTCGTTGGCGTGCACCGACGCGTTGTAATGAACTTTCCGCGTGCCGTTGCCCAGCCAGACCGCGGGGATCGGCCTGCCCAACACGCTGTTTCCAATCGTCTTAAAACGCAAAAACGGAAATGCGCGTTCCAGTCGTTTAAGGTCCGCGATCATCTCCGCATAGCCGTATTCCCTAAGATGGGCAAATTCCATTCGCCGCCCTCCCGGAAAAGCGATTTAAACCTGCACCTTTACACAATTTTCGTTACTTGCCACACAACCGGGCTGACCGCCACTTCGTCGCCCAGCCATTCCTGCGCAATTTTGCGGAAAATGGCGGGATCGCCGCTGCAATGAAATTGGTGAATCGGCAGTATTTCCGAATGGGCGAGCTGGCCGCTGTGATGCAAAATCGTTCCGATTTCCCGCGCGGTTTCTTCGGCGGAACTGATCAATTCCACGCCAGGCCCCATCACTTTGGATATGGCATCGGCAAGAAACGGATAATGCGTGCATCCCAGAATCAGCGTATCGATCGGAATGTCGAGCAAAGGCGCCAACTGGTTCCGCACAACACCGATTGCTTCCTCCTGATGGTACAAACCTTTTTCCACTAACGGCACCAACAGCGGACAAGCCGAACTGAACAGTTCCAGGTTGGGATTGATGGAACGGAGCGCTTTCTCGTAGGAACCGCTCTTGACGGTGCCTTCCGTCCCGATTACGCCGATTTTGCCGTTGCGGGTCATTTTGATAGCCGCTCTTGCTCCGGGATAAATTACGCCGATTACCGGAACCGGCGACTCGTCGCGAATTTCATCAAGCGCAACCGCGGTTGCCGTATTGCAGGCAATCACGATCAGCTTGGGCTGAAATTGCAGCAAGTAATCGACGATTTGCCGGGTAAAGGCGAGCACCTCCCTTGCCGGTCTGGGACCATACGGAGTGCGGGCCGTGTCGCCGAAGTAGATGATTTTTTCCCGGGGCAACTGCCTCATCACTTCTTTCACAACCGTTAAACCGCCGACGCCCGAATCCAAAATCGCAATGGCTTGCTGCACAAGATCCGCTTCCTTTACTTTACAATATATTTGGCTCAAGCATATAACATTCACAGCATATGACGTTTGCGCCGTCTATGCAACCTTTTTTTGGCGAAATCATGATCAGGACCGTTTGCTTGCGGCGAAAACCAGCCAGATTTGCAGGATGGTGATCAGCGTAAACGCCGTAAGCGCGAGGAACGGGATCGTCACAAAACCAAACCAGTTGATGTATTGCACATTGCACGGTATGATGCCGCAGGTTGTCCCGCCGCCTTCCGGAAAAAGGGCTGTTTTCTGCATCAGGTAATGCAAAAGCGAGATGCACCCGCCAATGATCGTCATCGGCAGCACGTATTTGCTTTGCCCATAATCTTTGCGGACAGCGGCAATGCCCAACAC
>DASVDB010000119.1 GCA_036381315.1 Bacilli bacterium
TTGGTCGCCCGCCGGTATTTGGCCGTATCAAGATGGAACGTCGCCGATGACTGGCAAAATACGAATTGCATCATTCACGGCGCCATGTCGATCACCGGTTTGGCGAGCGTCTTGTCCGGAGCGGTTGGCGGCGGCATCGTGCTTACGATCTGGCTGTGGGTGTTGTTCTGGTTCGTCATTGTCGAGTCCGTCGAAATTTGGCGAATCGGCGCGCGGACGAGAAAATACGGGCTTGCCGGAGCGATCGGCGTCTACAATGTGACGCAGTGGTCGCGGAACTTTACATTTGGCATGTTGTATGCCTTTACGATGTTTTTTGATTTGGGGAAAACGCGGTACGGGGGCATTCCGTTCCTCATGCGCTTGCATGAAGGCGTTTTGGCGGCGGGGAAATGGGTAGTGCTGTTTTTTCTGGTATATGAGATCGTTTTGTTTTTGCGCGCGCAATCCGTATTCGGCGAATTTGCCGGGCGGCGAAAACGGCGCCGCGGCTCCACTCGCGCTGGTGGTTCCGCTTTGTGAAGCCGCGCGCCATTTCCCGGGCAATGGGAAGCAAAAGTGCAAGCTACAGTGCGAGCTTCAGTGCAAGTTTCCGGGAACGGCTTTCAAAATTTTCGCCGATTTGTTGGCGGCATCCTGTATAGCCGGACGCAAAATCTTCATGGTTCGCACCTCCTTTCAGACGGACTGGTTTTTCCAATACAATTGCAGGACGCGCCGAACCTGTTTCTTTTCTTCCGGGCACGGTCGTTTTCCCGTGCGCATCCGGTACAGCGGGCAGAAGTTGCCCTGGCAGGCCGGGCGGTAAAAACACGATTGGCAGACGCTGTCTTTTTCTTCGCCGGAAGTGACCCACGCCGTAATTTTATCCATATCAAGATCGGCTTCTCCGTTTGCTTTCAGCTTGCCGACCCGATTGAAGTCTTCCTCGAGCGCAATGGTGCATTTGTACAGCGTCCCGTCGGAGCCGACAACCAGCGAATGCGGCTTCGCGGCATAACAGACGGAGCCCGTAGGCAGCATCGCTTCTTCGATAAACGAGCTCATCCTGATGCCCTGCGTTTGCCCGAATTCCTGAAAATCCCAAATCTTTTGGCCGGCCACATGATGGTCGCACACAGGCAGTTCGTCGTCGTTGGGTCCGCCCCATTTCCCGACGGGACGGGCAAACAGTTGAAACCGTTTGTCTCCCCCGAACAAGGCGCCCAACTGCTGCAGAGCATCGGGTATCAACGCCAGGTTGTCATGGTCAAAATTCATGCGCAGATGAATTTCAAAATCTCCGGCGAGTTCTTTGATTTGCAGCAAATTTTCCATAATGCGCTCATACGAACCGCCGCCCGTGCTCAATTTCCGGCGTTTGTCATGAATTTCCCGGGTTCCGTCGATCGTGATCATATAACGGGTAACGCGCCATTTTAACAATTTCCGAAACAATTCCGGAGTGAGAAAATAGCCGTTGGTCGCCATATCGGAATAATAATTGAAGCCGTACGTTTCCGCCGCCTGCAAGAAGCGTTCCGACAGTTCTTCAATGACGTCCGGAGCCAACAGCGGCTCTCCGCCGAACCAACTGAGCGACAAATTGGCAAATTTGCGGGCATGTTTATCCACATAGTCGGCAAGATTGGTTACGACCTGTTTGGACATTTTCCCGCGGGCAAAATGCTCGTAGCAGTATGTACACCGGAAATTGCAGCTTTCCGTCGGCATTACGACCAGGTGCATCAAATCATATTTGTGCAACGATTGATGCAATTGTTCCGCTTTCTTCAGTTCATCCGTTTCCGCCGGAACAATAAAACCAAGTTCGGCCAGTTGTGCGATCGTCGCCTGATGCAACGTCAAATCGGCATTTTTCAGCGTTTCGCGCGAAAGCAGCGCAAACTCGTTGTCGTCAAGCGCCGCTATCGCCCCTGTGTAGCTGTTGTAAACGATGTTTTCATTTTCCCCTGAACGCGAAAACGCGTTAAACTTCGATGGTTTCCACCGGTGTGTGGCCATTATTCCCCTCCGCAAACGAAATATACGTCAAACGATCCGCCGCTGATCCGCCGCCTGCGTGTCTTTTCGCACACGAACATACGCAAATTTTATCATTTGACGAGAATCAATTTCAATCATAATTATATGTTGTATTTTCAAGAGAAAAACATGAAAATAGAATGGTGTAGTATGCAATTCAATTTAGAAAGGTAGGAATCACGAAATGCCGAACGAGGAGAAAGACTTAAGGATTCACAGCCATGTGATCAGCGAAGGCGCCAACCGGACGCCAAACCGCGCCATGCTGCGGGCTGTGGGCTTTAAGGATGAAGACTTCAAAAAACCGATGATCGGAATCGCGAGCACCTGGGCGGAGGTTACGCCGTGCAATATGCATATCGACAAACTCGCCGTTTACGCCAAGCAGGGTGCGAAAGAAGGCGGCGGCGCCCCGCTCATATTCAATACGATTACCGTTTCCGACGGTATCGCCATGGGGCATGAAGGCATGAAATATTCGTTGCCGAGCCGCGAAGTGATCGCCGATTCGATCGAAACGGTCGTCGGCGCGGAACGGTTGGACGGCCTCGTGGCCATCGGCGGCTGCGATAAAAATATGCCGGGCTGCATGATTGCGATCTCGCGGTTGAATGTTCCGGCTGTTTTCGTCTATGGCGGAACGATCGCTCCGGGCAATCTGAACGGAAAAGACATCGATATCGTGACGGCTTTTGAAGCTTACGGCCAATTCAACGCGAACCAGATCGACGCGAGCCAATTGTACGACGTGGAATGCCATGCTTGCCCGGGATCCGGATCTTGCGGCGGCATGTATACGGCGAACACGATGGCGTCGGCCATTGAAGCGATGGGGATGAGCTTGCCGGGCAGCTCTTCCAATCCCGCGGAATCGCCGTTAAAAGCGGAAGATTGCCGCAAAGCCGGAGTGGCTGTGGTCGATTTGCTGCGCAAAGGCATTTATCCGAAACACATTATGACGAAAAAAGCGTTCGAAAACGCCATTACCGTCGTGATGGCGCTGGGCGGTTCCACGAACGCCATCCTGCACTTGCTCGCGATCGCGCATTCCATCGGCGTTGATTTGCGCATGGAAGACTTTGAAAAAATTCGCGTCCGCGTTCCGCATATTGCCGACTTGAAACCGAGCGGCCGTTACGTTTTCCAGGACTTGCATGAGGTGGGCGGCGTCCCCGCCGTCATGAAAGAACTCTTGAAAGCAGGTTTGCTGCACGGAGATTGCTTGACCGTTACCGGTAAAACGCTCGCGGAAAATTTGGCGGAAATGCCCGGCTTAAAGGAAGGACAGGACGTCGTTCGGCCGCTGTCCAACCCGCTGCGGGAAACGGGTCCGCTTGTCGTATTGAAGGGCAATCTGGCTCCCGATGGCGCCGTTGCCAAAATGTCCGGTTTGCGTTTGACCCATTTCACCGGTCCGGCCCGCGTGTTCGATACGGAAGAAGACGCGACAAATGCCGTGCTGAATGACGAGATCAACGAAGGAGACGTCATCGTCATTCGCTATGTCGGCCCGCGCGGCGGCCCCGGCATGCCGGAAATGCTGGCGATTACGGCAATCGTGATCGGCAAAGGCCTAAATGAAAAAGTCGCGCTGATTACCGACGGCAGATTTTCCGGCGGCACGCACGGTTTCGTCGTCGGCCATATCGCGCCGGAAGCGCAAAACGGCGGTCCGATCGCTTTGATCAAAGACGGCGATATCGTGACCATCGACAGCGAAACGAGAGAGTTGAAGGTTGCCGTATCCGACGCGGAACTGGCGGAGCGCCGCAAATCGTGGCAAGAGCCGCCGCTCAAATTTACCCGCGGCGTTCTGAACAAATACGCCCGTCTCGTTTCTTCCGCTTCGGTCGGCGCCATCACGGACGGCGACAAGCAGATCCTGTAATCGCTCGCTTGCGCCTTAAAAGTCGCGGGTCGATTTCGGTTGGCCCGCGTTTCCATTCTCCGCAAGTTTTCGGCTTTTTGCGGAAGCAGTACGGTTGATCGGGGGGGGAGACGCAAATGCCGTACGACAACAACATGACACTGCCCGATTTTTACATGCCGGCGGAAATGCTGAAAGTGATCGAGGATTTTTTATACAGCAAGTTTCATGTCATGCTGACCGGGAATCCGGGATGCGGCAAAACGGAATTCGGCCAGGTTTGGGCCCGCGAGCGGGGCATCGATGTGTACAAGGTCAACTGCGGAGCCATTCGCAGCCCGCGCGACTGGTTCGGCCGGTATGAATACCGGGAAGGCCAGGGGACGGTTTTTGTACCGACTCATTTTGTGGAGATGCTGGAGCGCCCCTGTTTGATCATTCTGGATGAAATCAATCGGACAACACCGGATAACCATAATCCGATTATGAATATACTCGACGGCAACCGCGAAGTGTACGTCGAAGAGCTTCGCCGCAGTTTGCGCGTTCATGAGAAGACTTATTTCCTTGCCACATGCAACACCGGAAGGCAGCATACGGGCACGTATCGGCTTGATCACGCGCTTGCGGACAGGTTCCAGGAAATTCGGCTGGAATTGCCGCCCAAAAACGTGATCGCCGATTTGATTGCGCGAAAATATCCGATTTCTCCTGATATGATCGAGGCGATAGCCGAACTGACGGTTAAGCTCGATGCCATGTACAACGACGAGTTGCTGAGCAAAGCGATGGGAATGCGTCCCGCTTACGCGGCGGCGGCGCTTGTCGCAAGAGGCAACAGCCTGGACATCGCCTTGCAATATTCTTTTGTAAACCGCTATTCCGGCGAAGGCGGCGCGGAAAGCGAACAAACGTTGGTGCGGCAGACGATCCAGGGATTGGTGGGACAGCCATGTTAGCCGACGGCTTTTTCTTCAATCATCTGCAGCGTTTGTACATCAATGGCCAGCTAAAAGACATCCCCCGGGGAAATGAACAATTGTTCGCCGCCCATTTATCCGAACAATGGCTGCGCGTGCATGCGCAGACCGCCCGCAGCGGGCGCGGATGGGAGAAAGCGAAAGAATGGCAAACCATTCTGCGCGGTATTTCGCGCACCGCTGCAATCGTGTACGGTGCCAGGGGATACCGCGTTGTTTTTGACGAAGCGGATGAGATTTATGACAAGTTTTCCGATGATGAGACGATTGTCGCTTCAACGGCGCCGGCTAACGATCCGGCAGTGGGCGATTCCCTGTTTGCCGCGGTCGATGTCATGACCGGCCAGGTGATTCACGAGGCGGCGCATTTTTTTGAGCGGCAAGGCGACCGCGCCCCGTTCGGGGACGACCCCTTTATGGCGCCGCTCCATCATCTAGCCGAAGATTTGATCATCGATACGCTCATCGCGCGGCAGTTCCCCGGTTTTTCCGGCTATTTGCTCAAGTTTCGGCGTTATTTGTTTGATATGCGGCTTAAAAAAACGGGAAGCGGCCATGCCGACAAACGGTTAACGGATTTGATCCTGGCGGTTCGCAGTACGCATCCGGCGCGGTTTGAACGCCATGCGGTGAAAACGGCCTATTTGTATTTGCTGTATATTTTGAAAACATATCCGACGGTTGCGGAATTGCGCCGTATCGACAGGGTGCGGCTGGCGCAGCAGCTATACGGGATTCTATATGAAACGAAGGAAGCCGACCAATGGCAAGAACCGGGCACCTTGGCGGCAAGTCTGGTGCGGGGCAAGGACGGTCCGCCGACGCCGGGCAAAAACGGGCCGAATCGCGGCGGAGAAAACAATCCGCAGCCTTCAGAGCGGAAGAAATATGAAAAATCCGGAAAGCTTTTTGCCGGCAAAAACCGATGGATGGAACAATTTCGCCACAAGGAGCGGTCGGATGAAAAAGAGCGGGCGTTAACCGCGGACGATTTGCGGCTTGTGCGCAATATGGAGGATCAGATGGACACCCGGACGGACGGGGCGGGCGCCGGGCAAAAAGGCGGGTATCAGATCGTGTTCTCGCGTCCTACGCCAAGTTATAACGCGGCGCAAAAATATGAGGCCGCGGCGGATGCGGTCCGCGGGCAAATCGTGCGCCTGCGCAACCAGTTTTCCTGGGCGAATGCCGGAATCAACTTGAGCCAATTTGGCTTGACGGCGGGAGAGCTTGATGAGGATGCGCTGTATCGGGCAAAATTTGCCGCCGATTTGTTTATCCGTCCGATCATGCTGCCGCGTCGGTCGCCCAAACTCGATATTTCGCTGCTCATCGACTCCAGCAATTCCATGCTTGCGCCCATGAAGAACAGCGGGCAGCCCGGATATGTTGCGGCCCAGAGGCTGGCGGCGCTGTTCGTGGAGGCGCTTGAGCCGGTGGATTCGATCAAAACGTGGGTGTACGCTTTTTCTTCGAGCGAACAAACGGTATCCATTCGCGAGTTGTATACGTCCGAATCCGGGGAGAAAATTCGCATCGGGGACATTTATCCTGCCGGCCAGACACCGGAATACCAGGCCTTGCTTGCGGTTTCGCGGCGGATGCGGGATATCTCGCGCCCGGAAGCGGGCAAAATATATGTAATATGTTCCGACGGGATGCCGCAAGATGATCTTACTCCCGGGCATATTCAAATCCAAAAAATAAAGCGGCTTGTAAAGCAGCTTCATCATAACGGCGACAGCTGCATTCATGTGGCGTTAAGCCCGAATGCGCCGACGCAGCATATTTATCCGCACCGGTTGGTATTCCCCGAAAACGGTTATCCTGAACTTGTGCAGCGTTTCGGCAAGCTGCTTAACAGTTTGCTAAAGTCATGAAACGGTCGCTTGCAAAAGCGCCTGGGGATCCAGAATTTTGATCATGTTGCGCCTTTCCAGCGAAATAATGCCTTGTTCTTCCAGCCACGCCAGCTTTCTGCTTAATGTCTCGGGCGTGGTGCCGATCAACGCGGCCAATTCTTTTTTGGCGACCGGCAGCTTGACTACGTTGTCGCCGGGACTTAGCTGCTCATAAAACAAGCCGAGTATTTTCGCCAAACGGCGTTCCACTTCCAGCAGGCTGATCGCGCCCATCCAGTCATCGGCCTGGTGCAGCCGTTCGCTGACCGCCAGCAAAAACCGGTACGTGACTTTCGGTTTATTCTCCATAAATTGAATGAAGTCGCGGCGGTGTATGATGCAAATAACGGACGGCTCAAGCGCTTCGGCGTTGGCGTAGTGTTTTTTTTGCAACAACAGCGAAAATTGTCCGAAAAAGTCGCCGGGGAACATGAACCGAATAATTTGTTCCTTGCCTTCGTCCGACAACTTGGAAATTTTGATGATGCCTTCACTGACAACAAACAGCGAGTCGCACGATTCTCCTTCCTGAAACACCATTTCTCCCTTCGCAACATGCTTGCTTTGCGCCACCGCATGCAATTCGGCAACTTCTTCGTCCGTTAGGCAGTCGAAGACGCTGACACGACGAATGCAGGACGGTTGGCCGGCATGATCGCGCAGGCAATGTTCCGGTTTATGATCACAGGACAATGCGACCACTCCTTAAATGAAAATTATTCTCAATTGAAATTAACAGAAATGCACAATGTTGATTGTGATCTCCGTCACTTGACGCAAATCAATTTCAATCCTTATGATACCATGTATGTTAAAATAGTCGAAATATTTCGTTTGGAGGTGACTTTCCGTGCTGGAAGTCCAATACAAAGGCAATATTGCTGTTATTGATGTGCGTGAACGTATTTTAAAAGGCGAACACCCCCGTTTTGAAATCATTAATTTTGTCAAGGAAGCCAAAAAGGGCACGATCATCGAAGTCCATCTTCCCCACCGCGCGCAACCGCTTGTAAAAGGGTTGGAAGAAATCGGCATCAACGCTGTGCTGAATGAATTATCCCCCAACCATTACCGATTGATGTGCGTCAAATTGGATGATTAGGAAAAATGAAAAAAGTCCGCAAAACACAAACCGGGTTGGTTGTCCCAGCCCGGTCCGTGTTTTGCTTCGAAATGCAAAAGACGACTATTTTTTAACGAATGTGACGATCCAGTGGTCGTCTTCTTTTTGTTCGCAGCTGTTGCTGAAGTTTTTGCGTTCCATGACGTTCAGCAACGGATCGGGTTTGAATGTGGCATGCAGGATCAACGTATCGCCGCTTTCCGTCAAGCCGTCCACAGCTTCCATGATCACTTTGAACGGTTCTTGTTTTGCTTTCAGCAACGGACGCACGTCCAGGTCGACCACTTTCGGTTCTTTCGCCATTTTAAATACCTCCGGACAAATTTTTTGCCGTTCAGACTTATTATAGTATAGACACATGCGCATTTTAAAGTGTGACGAATGTCACACTAATATTGTGACATCCCTCACTGGACAGCATTTTTTTTTGCCGTAAACTACAATAGGTTAAAATAAAGGAGGGGAACTGCAGAAGCTTTATGTCATTGCAATTTGCGCCATGCACATGGGAGTGAACGGAACGGGCCGGATCAATGCGATGGAACAAACGGCGGAGCTTGAATCTTATTAATAAATTTAGCGGAGGGTTGCGACATGCAGCAGGTGGCATGGTGGGTTTCAATTTTCTTTATTATCATCGTCTTCCTCGTTTTTGTATTCATTGCCGTTAATTCACGAAAACGGGAGGACAATTTTGCGCCGATTCGCCAAAAAGGCAACAAAATCCGGCGCGTTTGGATCGTTGTACTGAGCATTATTTTGCTGTCGGGCATTGGCATCGCATTATCGCTTTTGCCATACGGCAAGCCGCAGGCGGCACAAGGCGAACTGCAAAATGTGGATGTAACGGCCCAGCAGTTTGCGTTTAATTTGAGCACGAGTACAATCGTGGCGGGAAAAACCGTCGCTTTTCATGTCACGAGCAAGGATGTAAACCATGGTTTTGGCGTATATGACGAAAACGGGCGGTTGCTGGCGCAAACACAAGCGATGCCCGGATATGTTAACACGGTCTATTACACGTTTACAAAACCGGGTAAATACAAAATTCTTTGTCTGGAATATTGCGGGCTCGCACACCATTATATGCAGGGCGAGTTTGAAGTAGTTCCGGAAAATCAATAAGGGGGGCCGCACATATGGCGACATTGGAAATTGGCAGCACACAACATCTTGGTTTGGGCGCAAAACGCGGCATCATCGGTTACTTGCTGGTGGGATGCGTCGGTTTGCTGGCGATGATGGTAATGGGGCTCTTGATGCTGCTGTCCCAAGGCAAGGTATTCGTACTTAGCGATGCAACCGTATATGAATTGCTGACGATGCACGGCACCGGCATGATTGGATTAAGTTCCTTGGCAGCCTGTGCGGTGATGTGGTATTTTTTAAGCCAATATGTCAAATTGAGCGTTAAAATACTGATCGCCAATTTGGTGTTGGCCATTGTCGGCGTCGTACTGGTGATCATCTCGATTTTTGGTTTGCATTTTGCGGCGGCCTGGACGTTTCTTTATCCGCTTCCGGAAATTTCCGGCGGCGCATGGGGCAAAACCGCGGCTGCGATGTATTTGTCGGGAATGCTGTTGATCGGGATTGGTTTCCTGTTATTTTACCTTGACTCCGGCCGGGCGATTCTCAAGCGCTACGGAAGCTTTGGCGTTACTTTGGGATGGCCGTGGTTGACCGGAAAAAATAAAGATCTTTCGCAAGTTCCGCCAAAAGCGGTCATAGCTTCCACCATGGTTACCATTGTAAATACGATTGCGATGGCTGTCGGCGCCGCAGTTATCGTGATGATGATCATCAATGTGTACAACCCGGCATTTGCCATTGACGCCTTGTTTGCCAAAAATATGATTTATGCGTTCGGCCATATTATCGCCAATGCGGTTATCTATATGGGGATTATTGCGGTGTATGAACTCCTGCCGAAATACACGAAACGGGAATGGCAGCCAAGCAAGTTGTTTCTCTTGTCCTGGAACATGTCGACCTTGTTCACGTTGGTCATTTATCCGCACCATTTGTTGATGGACTTCGCCATGCCGAAATGGACGTTGGTGCTGGCCATGATTCTGTCGTATGCGAACGGCATTCCGGTTTTGGTCGTAACGGCGTATGGCGCCCTGATGCTGATTTACCGTTCCGGCACGAAATGGGATATTGCTTCCAAATTTCTCTTCCTGTCGTTGTTTGGTTGGGTCGCCGGCGTTATTCCGGCCATCGTTGACGCCTCCATCAATGTAAACTACGTGATGCACAACACGAAGTGGGTGCCCGGACATTTCCATATGTATATGGGAATCGGCGCCGTCAGCATGCTGTTTGCGTTCATGTATTATCTGAATAAAGTGGACGCCGGCCATCAAGATCAACCGATTGAAAAGGTCGCTTTCTGGATCTACGGAGCTTTCTTCCTGGGGCTGGCAATGACGTTTCTGCTTTCCGGCGCGTCCAGCGTTCCGCGCAGATGGGCGGTGCACATGCCGGAATGGACGATCTTTGACAAATTTGGCGCAGCTTTTGCCGTTTTGATCATCCTTGCCGTGTTCGTGTTCGTGGTCCGCTTTGTTACCTGTTCCGTCCACATGAATAAACGCCAATTGGCGATGAAATCAAAATAATGGGCAAACTATTGCCGCTCGTTATCGTGCTCTTGTTTGGTTCAACCTTGTTATGGTTCGGAACGGACGGATTCAGAGCCTTTACTTCGGAAGGCGCGCGCAGGGTGGACATAGTCAGCAATCCGCGGCAGGTGCCGGATATCCAGCTTGAGGACCAGAACGGACAAACGTTTTCCATGGCCGACCTGGCGGGGAAGACGGTGCTGATGACATTCTTTTATGCCCGCTGCACCGATGTTTGTCCGGAATTGCAGGATCATTTGCATAAAGTGGCGGAAATGCTTCCGCCGGGCCGTTTGGGCAAAGACATCGTGTTGTTGAGCGTCAGCTTTGATCCCAATTATGATGATGAACAGGTATTGCACGAATATGCCCTGCGCTTTGAGGCGCAGGCGCCTACCTGGCGTATCGCCCGTGTCGCTGACAAGGAACAGTTAAAGCAATTGCTGAATCGCTTTGGCGTCGTTGTCATTCCGGTGGAAAACGGCGAATTTGAACATAACGATGCGATCTATATCGTCAATAAAGAGCAAAAACTCACGCACATTTTCGACTATACGGCGGACCGTTCGATTGCCGAAGCCGCCCTAGCATCGTAAAAACGGAAATTGAAATTGGGGATGAAGCATATGGCCGCATGGAAAGAGAAAGCTAAAGCTTTAACCGCAAAAAACATGCTGCCGCGCTTATGCGGACTCGCATTGTTTGCCATTCTGGCGTTACCGCCGGTATTTCATTGGCTGGAGAAAAGCATGGTCGGCCAAATGCTGGGCTTAACTCCGCTTTTGGTTTTGTCGGGCGCGCTCATCTTTTGGCCGGCGAACATGCGGCGGGAAAGGGAAAAGCCTTCGCGCATTTGGGGGCTTCCCGGCTTTCTGTTCGGCATGTTTATTATCGCCTATTGGATGTTGCCGCGTTCCCTGGATATGGCGGTAGCGGACAAAACGGCGGATTTCATCCGCTTTGTCACGCTTCCGTTATTGGCGGGCGTGCCGTTTGTGAAAAGCTGGTCAAGATTAAGCCTGGTCGCGAAAGGCTTTGTTTGGGCGAACCTGGTTTCCATGTTTATTGTGATGGGGTGGCTTTATCTCGCTTCGCCGAACCGCTTGTGCAATTATTATTTGCTGGGCCAACAGCAACTGCTGGGCCGCTGCTGGCTGGTCGCGGCCATCGCCGTATCCGCCTATAAAGCGGCGGGCACGCTGTTCGGAACAGCGCCGGCTAATGAAACACCTGAAAACAGTTTGTCATAAAAGGTTCGCAATGCTTTTTGCTTCTGCCAACACGGGCAAGCGGAAAGGTTGCGTCGATTGAGCAGGCGCATGCATTCGCATGCGCCTGCTCAATTTTGAAAAGGATTACGACAAATTTTGCAAGTATGAGGCGTTCGGTCTGGAAAAATTATAGTTGTCGTGATTGTCCCAATCTCACGGCACCAATTTGGGAAGACTCGGGATTGTTTGATTGCAATCCCCGGAAAGCGGCAAATTGCGGCATACATATTGCCCCGCGCTGTTTTCAGTCGCCGCTCCAGTCGGCGCGGGCCCGTATACGCGCTGCTTCCATAGCTGCCACAACATAAAGCCGTCAAAAGATTCACCTTTGTTTTTGATGTAATTTACCATTGTTTCGACGTTATAATATTGTGTGGCGATGTTGTTTTGCCCGGTGAGCATGTCGGCATCATAGACCGTCCCGGCCGGAGCGTTGACTTCCAAAACTGCGCCGCCGGCTCCTTCGGGAGCAATTTCCATCCCCATATTGATCGGACCGTTGTAAATGGCGCGGTATGACTCGTATCCCTCGCGCGGATCATAATAATCCCCGGCATCATAGGACATCAGGTTGATAAAGTCGATTTTGCCGCCATAATCTTTCACCACCCGGTATAACACGCCGCCGAAAGGAGACCCCCACTGCACTTTTCCTTCTTCAAACGGCGTTCCTTTTACGTAATAGGCACCGGTTGACCAACCTGCGATGGATATTTTGAGATTCGCCCCGCGCGCGTGAATTTCATCGTACAAGCCATTGATAATGCCGATAATTTGACTGTCCAATGTGCAACTGAATTGGTCGGCCGTAAGTTTATTGCAACTGTCTCCGTTTGCTTCCCAGTCGATGTCGATGCCGGATGCGCCCAGGTCAAGGACAAGGTCAACCACCCGCGCGGCATTGAAGTTCGCCCATTCGCTGCCCTGGCTGTAGGCCCAACCGCCGACGGACACGAATACTTCCGTGCCGCGCGCTTTTAACGCAGCGATGTTGTTACGGAAATCCTGGGCTTGTTGCGCGGTAAATTTTTTCTGCCCGTTGTTTGTAGTTGCCCCTTCCACAAATTCGAAACCGGCTATCGCCTGATCAAACGCATAGGATCCTTTTTGGTAGGTTGTATTCGGTCGTGCAAATGCCAGGTTCACAGTGGTGATATAGTTTGGTATGTTTGCCGGTATCAGATCGTAAATACTGGTGTTCCAGGTGCTGGCGTACGTAACGTATCGCCGGGAACCCGGCGGTTGGCTTGTCGGCGTAGGGGTAGGTGTTATCGTCGCTGTCGGAGTGGGTGCAGGAGTTTGCGTTGGTGTCGGCGTTGCGCCACTGCAAGCGCCCAAATCTTCCCAAACGCCCCATTCACCGGTTGTTCCCGGTTCTTCTCCCTGCGTCCACCATTTTGCTTTCCATTCGTGTCCGGCATGCGAGACAATCGCTCCACCGTTATACGCGGTGGTACTGACCCATTCCGGTGCCGTGCAAGCGCTGGCTGTGCTTGTTGGCGTGGGTGTCGGTGTAGGTGTCGGTGTGGACGTTGGCGTTGGTGTTGGAGCAGGCGTTGCCGTAGGTGTCGGCGGCGAACCGGCGTACACCTTCCACAAAGCGGGAGTATTGGGCGGTTCCCAGCCTGTCAAGGATGAATGCGCCTGGATGCATTCATAGGTTATACCGCCATAGGAAACAATATCACCTGTCTGATAGTAAACCCCGGGCTGCCATTCATTAATCGCTCCCGCAGCCGGCAAAACAGGCAAAAGGCTGACCAATAGAACTGTAATAAGACAAAAAACGGTAAATCGTGTCCTCTTTCCTTTCATCCGCATTTCACTCCTTCAATAGAAAATTTTGAAAGCCGCAAATCACGTAACTGATTCTTGGGACCACCTCCTTGTCCAAAAAAAACTGCTTACCTTTTTTGAAAATGGATCATCCGCCGACAGCGGGTAAGCGTTACGGCAATCGAACTGGAGCAGGATTTCAGCTAACGTTTGCAGGTTCGCTCAGGCAATTTCGGAAAGCGGGTTGGCTAGACGGATTTTTGCGTAGGGGAAATAAGAGGAAATCTTTAACTCTATTTTGATAGCAATCAAGTTTATTTGCCAAGGCTAAATATATCGACTGATGGGGGAAAATTCTATTCAAGGGCTTTTTACGGCGCCGCCCGGTGCCAAAAAAACTTTTTCCGCATGGAACATTACGGGGCAATGCCTCATGCGCTCCTCCGGTTTTTAGCATAAAGTGTAGAAGCACGCAGGACGCGCAATTTGGCTCACGCCTTTTACGCCGGCAACCAGCTTTCATGCGCGCAACTTCAACACACGGGAGGAGGGCGAAAATGCCTGATTCGCAAGAGAAGGCGGTCGTCCAAAGTTTCGCTGCGCCGGGACAGCCGGGGCAATCGGGACAACTGCCTCTGGAGATGTTACCGTTCGGCGATGAAATGTATATGCTGCCGCCAGGGGGCTTTTCCGGTAGTAACGCTTCGGGCAACAGCTTGTTGGATAAATTGGGCGGAATAGACGGCATAATAAAAGCGGTGGAAAATGCGCAGAAAATGTTCCGGATGGCGCAACAGTTTGCGCCTTTATTGAAAATGATCGCATTATTTTTTGGCAAAGCGAAAAAACCATCATCCGGCCCGCGGCGTGCAATCCGCAAAGCATCTGGCAAAAGGCGGCGAAGTTCGGCTGTAAAAAGGCGAAAACGCCTGCGCCGGGCATCGGGCAATCGACCTATCTACAGAAAATACGGCGGAAAATAGAAGCTGTTTCATAAAAAAACGAAGAAGACGATTCCCCTTGCCGAATCGTCTTCTTCATGCCGCTTTTTCGCGTTAGATGCCGAATGCCAACGAGCGGGAAACGATGACCAACAGGATGAAAAGCACCAGGATAACGCCGGTTGTAGTAAAACCCCCATAACCCATTGCCGCGCTCATCGTATTTCACCCCTTTCGGCTAGTTCTCGTTGTAATGTATGCGCAATCCGTAAAGTTGTCTGGATGTATGTTCCCGTTGACAGAAAAAATTTTGCCGCATTTGGGCGGCTTTCCCGGAACAAACGCCCGGTTCGGTCATAAGATGGTAGCGTAAAGCGAAATTGTTAGAATTCCAACAGAAAAAGGTGATCTTGATTGACTATCGACAACGGCAATGTGCGGCAAGTTGGCGAAATACCTCAACCGGAAGTTGCGCCAAGCAGGCAAATGACGCAATCTCCGCCGGGATATTCCGGTCCGCCTGCTCAGCCGTTTGCCCCTTTTCCGCCTGCTTTTCCATATGGCGGAGCGCCGGGTTATCCTTCGCCCCAACCGGGGATGCCGCCGTATTTTCCCCCGTCCGTCTACGGGCCGATGCCGGGTTACCCGGGTGTCCCGTATACGGCTTATCCCGGAACCCCCTACGGACAATATCCGTTGCCGCCGATGGCGGGTACTTCGGGAACTTATCCGGGCATATCGGGGATACCGCCGACACCTTATTCGGGTATGCCGGGGAGCCCTGATATGTGGTCATGGTCCGATTGGCTGCCCGGATCAATGGATAATTTCTAAAGACAAAATCTTTGTAAACTTGTCGGAATGGTGGTATGATTTTGCTAACGGTTGAAACAGCATCTTAATTTTTAGACGGAGGGCTTTCATGACAGAACTAATAGACGGTATCCCCCATATTTTCAAAGAAGAATTACGGGAAATTTTGCAAGGAAACGACGCATCCCTGGAAGTTGTCGACGTAAGGGAAGCGGATGAGTATGCGGAAGCGCATATCCCCGGGGTCAAACACGTTCCGATGAGTGAAATTTCCGACCGGTTCGCCGAATTCGATCCGGGCAAAAAATATGTGTTTGTATGCCGCAGCGGGCGGAGAAGTTTGCATGTTGCCAAGGTTTTTCAGGAAAACGGCTTCGATGTGTTAAACTTTAAGGGCGGCATGCTGGAGTGGGACGGCGAAACCGTTTCGGGAATGTAAGCAACAATCTATAGTAAAATTGCCGTGCATATATAATGCATGGCTTATTGCCTTTTTGCGTTCCGGGCCGAATCGCCGGGCCGGTCGCAACGCAAGCGAATCCGTCCGGGATGAATTCGCCGCGGGAGGGCAAAATGATGCATCCTGATGGCGCATTCATCCGTATACAAATACAAGGATATTCCTTGCAAATCGTTTCGAATGGAGAGATGCCCAAACTATGAGAAAATCGTCAATCGCCTGGATTATCGCGGGAGTATTGGTAGTCATTCTGATCTTATCGTCCGTATCAGCGTATAACGGGATGGTAACGGCGCAAACCAACGTGGACAAGCAATTTTCCCAAATTGAAAACACGCTGCAGCGGCGCGCCGATTTGATCCCGAATTTGGTCAATACGGTAAAAGGCTATGCCGCGCACGAAAAGGAAGTGCTGCAATCGATTGCGGACGCCCGCAGCAAACTCGTCGGCGCGAACACCCCGGCGCAAATGGCCGCGGCGGACAGCGAACTGTCCAGCGCGTTATCAAGGTTGCTCGTTGTCGTGGAAAATTATCCGGACTTGAAAGCGGACAAGGAATTTACCCGTTTGATGGACGAATTGTCCGGCACGGAAAACCGGATTGCCGTCGCGCGAAAAGATTATAACGATGCGGTCGAACAATACAATTTGAAAATCCGACGTTTTCCCGGCTCGCTCTTTGCCTCCATGTTTGGTTTTGCGCCGCGGGATTTCTTCAAGAGCCAACCCGGAGCCGAGAAGGTGCCGGAAGTAAAGTTCTGATATGGCCATGAACATACCTTCAGTCAGCTGGAAAATGGCTCCGCCGCGCGGATTGCGCACGATTATGCTCGCGCTTGCCGCATGCATATGGCTGCTTTTGCCGGCCCTGCCCGCGCATGCGGACGCGCGCTTCGGCGTTTATGTGGACGATGGCGCAAACATGCTGTCGCCGGCGGCGCAAGCAAAACTTTATCAAAACGCCGTATGGCTGCACGACGTTACCGGCTCGGCGCAGGTCGGCGTGGTGACCGTCAAGTCGCTTGACGGCGGGACGATCGAGGAAACGGCATTATCCACGTTTCGCCGTCTCGGTTTAGGCGGAAAAGAACGAAACGACGGTGTTTTGCTCCTGTACGCCGCGCAGGAGAACCGGGTGCGCATCGAGGTCGGCTACGGTCTGGAAGGCGCCATTCCCGACGGCAAGGCGGGCGCCATTCTGGACGAGTACTTTTTGCCCAATATGCGCAAAGGAAACGTCGACGACGCGTTCATCGCCGCCCAAACCGCGATTATTCGCGCCGCGGCAAGCGAATACGACATTGATCCGGCGCAAATGGATCAGGCCGGAATCCCGCGCATGCCGCAAACGAATGAAGGCTTCCTGCAAAACATGCCGATTGCGGCAAAAATCATTTTCGCCGTTGTGATCGTATTTTTGCTTTTTATCGATTTTCGCTTTTTCGGCGGCACGTTTACCTGGATGCTGCTAAGCTTGTTGGGACGCCGCGGCGGCGGCGGGGGCTTTGGCGGCGGACGCGGCGGCGGCGGCTCATCGGGCGGCGGCGGCGCAAGCAGATAAGCCGCGGTTACCGCGGCTGCCTTTTCCCCGCCGCTGTTTTGCGGTATGATGGAAATAAGCAGACCGCAATCGGGAGGGGACATCGTGACAGCCGACGAAATTATCCGCCTCATGGCTGACCGGGGCTTGCGCATAACGGACCAACGCAAATCGTTGGCCGGGCTGTTTGCCGGCGCGGATGGTTACTTGTCCGCCAAGGCCGTGCATGAAGCGATGAAAAAATGGTATGACGGCTTAAGTTTTGATACGGTGTACCGCAATTTGCGGCTGATGTGCGAGATGGATGTGCTGGAGCAATTCGTGTTTGCGGAAGGGGTTAAATTCCGCATCCGCTGCGGCGAAGAAGAACATCACCATCATTTGATTTGTCTTGCCTGCGAGAAGACGATGCCGCTTATGTATTGCCCGATGGAAAAAATCCCGGGCGTGCCGGAGACGTTTCAGATCGTCAGGCACAAATTTGAAGTGTTCGGTTATTGCGACGCATGCAAGCACGAACTGGGCATGAAGCCGGTTTGACCGCGCGATTCGGGAGGAACAAAGAATGGCCAAAACGGTTATGAGAACAATCGCCAAGGCGCCGATTCACGCATACCGCAAGTTTATTTCGCCGTTAAAGCCCCCGACGTGCCGGTTTTATCCGACCTGCTCGCAATATGCGTTGGAAGCGATCGAGATTCACGGCGCATGGAAAGGCGTCTGTCTCGCGGCCAAACGCATCGCCAAATGCCACCCGTTTCATCCGGGCGGCGTCGATCCGGTGCCTCCGGCGAAACCGCGCGGGCGAAAGCGGCCATAAAGCTGGGCAACTTGACAGCAAGCGGCAATACCGCTATATTCTTCGTAAAGGAAATGTTATATTCATTCCGACGAAGGGAAGAGTACGGAGCGATTGCCTGCCGCAGAGAGCCGGGGCAGCTGAAAACCGGTGCAGGACGGCTTTGGAACATGGTCCCGGAGGAACCGGTCTCGAGCGGCTTGTCCGCAAGCGCGTTAGAGTCCGGCGCGAGGTCCGGCGTTAGCGGAACAGTCGGCAAGACTTGGCGAGCCTCCGTTTGCGAAAGCGGAGGAAAATTGGGTGGTAGCGCGTGAGGTAATCTCTCGTCCCATATGGGGGGCGATTTTTTTATGGCACAAAACGAAATCAGGAGGGCAAACGATTATGAACGAGCAAAAAACTTTTTACATCACGACCCCGATCTATTATCCGAGCGACAAACTGCATATCGGGCATGCGTACACGACCGTGGCCGGGGACGCCATGGCGCGGTACAAGCGGCTGCGCGGCTTTGATGTCATGTATTTGACCGGTACGGACGAGCACGGCCAGAAAATCGAGCGCAAAGCCAAAGAAAAAGGCGTCACCCCGCAGCAATTCGTCGACGATATTGTGAGCGGCATCCAGGATTTGTGGAAAAAGCTTGATATTTCCCATGATGATTTTATTCGTACGACGGAAAAACGCCATACGGCGGCGGTCGAGCGGATTTTTCAAAAATTCGTGGAGCAGGGCGATATTTACCTTGGTACATATGAAGGCTGGTATTGCACGCCCGACGAGGCGTTTTTCCCGGAGTCGAAACTGGTTGACGGCAAATGCCCGGACTGCGGCCGCCCGGTGGAAAAGGTGAAGGAAGAGTGCTATTTTTTCCGGATGAGCAAATACGCCGACAAATTGCTGCGGTTTTATGAAGAAAACCCCGATTTTATCCAGCCGGAATCGCGCAAAAACGAAATGATCAACAACTTTATCAAACCGGGATTGGAAGATTTGGCCGTATCCCGCACTACATTCGACTGGGGCATCAAGGTGCCGGAAAACCCGCGGCACGTCATTTACGTTTGGATCGACGCTTTGTCGAACTATATTACGGCGCTTGGCTACGGCACGGATGACCAAAGCAAATTCGACCGTTACTGGCCGGCGGATGTACACCTGGTCGGCAAGGAAATCGTCCGTTTCCATACGATCTATTGGCCGATCATGCTGATGGCGCTGGGATTGCCGCTGCCGAAAAAAGTGTTCGCGCACGGCTGGCTGTTGATGAAAGACGGGAAAATGTCCAAATCGAAAGGCAATGTCGTCGATCCGGTGACGCTGATCGATCGGTACGGTCTCGATGCGCTGCGCTACTATTTGCTTAGGGAAGTTCCGTTTGGCGCGGACGGCACGTTCACGCCGGAAAGCTTCATCGAGCGGGTCAACTCGGATTTGGCGAACGATCTGGGCAATTTGCTCAATCGGACAGTCGCGATGATCGATAAATATTTCGCGGGGATCATCCCGCCCTATACCGGATGCGTAACCGCATACGACGAAAGCCTGGAGCAAGCGGCCCGGCATGCCGTCGAGCAGGCGGAAGCGGCAATGGAAAAAATGGAGTTTTCCGTGGCGCTTACGGCCATCATGCAGTTTGTGCGGCGCGGCAACAAATATATCGATGAAACGCAGCCGTGGAATTTGGCGAAGGATGGCGCAAAACGCGGCCAGCTGGCTTCCGTCATGACCCATCTGGCCGAAGTGCTGCGGATTGCTTCGGTTTTGCTTGCGCCGTTTTTAACCCGCGCGCCGCAAAAAATCCGCGAACAATTGGGACTTGGCGCAACCTGTGCGGCCGTCTGGGACGGCGTCGTCCGTTTTGGGCAAATTCCGGACGGAACCGCGGTCAAAAAAGGCGAGCCCATTTTCCCGCGGTTGGATGCGGACAAGGAAATTGCCTATATCGCATCTTCCATGTCCGGCGGCAAAAAGGCGGCGCAGGCGGACAACCATGCCGCGCAGGCGCCCGCACGGCAAAATTCCGGCAAGCCGGAAATCGGTATCGACGATTTTGGCAAAGTGGAACTGCGGGTTGCCCAGGTATTGGCCTGCGAGCCGGTGCCGAAAGCGGATAAGCTGTTGAAGCTGAAGCTTGATCTGGGCGCCGAACAACGGCAGGTCGTATCGGGCATCGCCCCATTTTATAAGCCCGAAGAATTGATCGGGCAGAAAGTCATTTGCGTGACAAACTTAAAGCCGGTTACTTTGCGCGGCGTACTGTCGCAAGGCATGATTTTGGCCGCTTCCGCCGGCGACAGGCTGACGATCGCCACCGTTTCCGCCGACATGCCTAACGGCGCAATCGTCAAATAACGAACAAACGAATGAATCATCTGACGGTCGATTCCCGGCGCCAGCGAACAGGCACCGGGAATTTTCGTTCTTTGTTTGTCGTTTGCGTGTCCGTTTCGATGTTTCCGTTGACAGTTTGGGCGCTGCTCTTCTATAATTCTGATAGTTAAACGTAATAATTACGATTTGCATAATTATGGAATTCAGGAGATTTAACATCATGTTCAAGCGTGTATCGGCCTGCGCCTTTTTTGCCGGACTGCTGTTGTTCATGCTGGCATTGTCCGGCTGCGGCGATAACCGGATTCAGATCGAACAGGGAAAAATAAACGTCGTCGCCAGTTTTTTTCCGCTCGCCGATTTGGCGGAGAAAATCGGGGGAGACCGCGTTCACGTCATCAATCTGGTTCCCGCCGGCGTCGAGCCGCATGAATGGACGCCGAAAAGCAAAGAATTGTCGGCCATTTCCCGGGCGGAAGTGTTTGTGTACAACGGCGCCGGGTTTGAAGGGTGGACGGAAAAACTGCTCAAAAAAAGCGGCGGCGGCCAAAAGCAGGTTGTGGTGGAGGCAAGCAAAGGCATTCCTTTGGTGTATACGCGCGCGAAGGCGGATGAACGATCGGTGGACCCGCATGTGTGGACCAGCCCGAAGTCCGCTTTGCAAATCGCCGCCAACATTTATGCCGGGCTTATTCAGGCCGATCCCGAACATCGCGGCACATACGATGCCCATTATCGCGAATTGACGAAGAAGTTGCGGGATCTGGATGAAGCATACCGCACCGAGCTTGACAAAAGGAAACTCAAACGGCGCGAGATCGTCGTCGCCCACCAATCATTCGCGTATTTGTGCCGGGATTACGGGTTGACGCAAATGGCCGTCATGGGGCTTGCGCCCGACGCCGAACCGACCGCCAAGGACTTGCGGCGGATTGCGGAATTTGTCCGCGCGCACGATGTCACAACCATTTTTTTCGAGCAGTTGGTTTCCGGGCAAATGACAAAGACGCTGGCGCATGATCTCAATCTTCGGACCGATACGCTTAATCCGCTTGAAGGCTTGACGGAACAGCAAGTAAACGCCGGCGCGGACTACTTGTCCGAAATGCGCGCCAACCTGCGAAAACTGGTCGCCGCGCTAAAATAACGGGGAAATGCGAATTTGTTCACGGAACGGGAGGGGCCAAGCATGCAACGAACGGCGGAAACGGATGCCAAATGCCATGAATGCGTCGTCGAGATCGATGATGTTTCGTTCGCATATGAACACAAACAGGTCATCGAGCGTTTGTCGTTTACCGTTTTGCAGCGGGATTTTGTCGGGTTGATCGGCGCAAACGGCGCGGGCAAATCGACGCTGTTGAAAATGATTGTCGGCATGCTGAAGCCTTCGGCGGGTGAAATCAGGCTGTTTGGCACGCCGCTTGCGCGATTCAAGGATTGGGAGAAAATCGGCTACGTTCCGCAAAAAAACCAGTTTAACCCGATGTTCCCGGCCACTGTGGAAGAGGTTGTCCTATCCGGCCTGTACGGGCGAAAAAAGATGCTGAGCAGGCTGACCGACGAAGACCGCCGCAAATGCGGCGACGTGCTGCGCGCGATGGGCATTGAAGATTTGACGAAACGCCGGATCGGACAGTTGTCCGGCGGCCAGCAGCAGCGTGTGTTTCTTGCCCGCTCGTTGATCAACAACCCCGAACTCTTGATCCTTGATGAACCGACGATCGGGGTCGATGCCGCGACGCAAGAGGCGTTTTTCAATTTGCTTGTGCATATGCATACGCACCACCGCATTGCCATTATCATGGTTTCCCATGACGTTGCGGCGATGCAAGCGTATTTGGGCAAGTCGCCGCTTTTCGCGAACGGAAAGCTTAAGATTTATGTCAAGCATTCCCACGCCTCGGAGGATTGCGATGCCGCCGACTTGCAGCATGCGGTAACGGGAGGTGGCAACGGAATTGGCACTGTTTGCTGAGCCTTTTTTTCAACGGGCATTGTTGGGCGGCATTTTGATCGGCGTAACCGGCCCGCTAATCGGGATGTTTCTCGTGCTGCGGCGGTTATCGATGATTGGCGATACGATCGCGCACGTTTCGATTGCCGGAGTGGCGCTCGGCTTTTTGCTGAATATGTATCCGATAGGCGTAGGGCTCTTGTTTGCTTTGGCGGGTTCGCTATTGATCGAGAAACTGCGCCATTCCTTCAAATCTTACGCTGAAATGTCGATCGCCATCATTCTGTCCGGCGGCATCGCCTTGGCCTCGCTTTTGTTCACGATGGGAAAAGGCTTTAATATTAACGTCACCAGCTATTTGTTCGGGAGCATTTATGCGTTGGACTGGCTCGATATTGCGGTTACGGCAGCCGTATCGCTTGCGGTGATCGCGGTCATCGGGCTGTTTTTCAAGGAATTGTTCATTCTGACCTTCGATGAAGACGCGGCCAAAATCGGCGGCTTGCCCACGCAGGCGTTGAATTTGCTCGTCACGGTGCTGACCGCTTTCGTTATCGGCGTCTCGATCAAAATTGTCGGCGCGCTTTTGGTATCGGCGTTATTGACCGTGCCGGCCGCGACCAGCCTGTTTGTGGCGAGAGGATTTCGCCATGCGCTGATCGTAGCCGTCATGGTGGCGGAATGTGCCGTCATCGTCGGGCTGTTGGCCGCCGGGGTGTGGAATTTGGCTCCGGGCGGCACGATTGTGTTATTATTGATAGGAATCATGTTGATCGTTCTGTTTGGAAAACGGGGCCTAAAGATTTGAGATCTCGATGGAGTGGTGAACCGTATGCATGTCAATGTCTGGATAGCCTTTTGGGCGGGGATGGCTTCGTTCATTTCACCATGCTGCTTGCCGTTATACCCTTCCTATTTGTCGTATATTACCGGGATTTCCGTCAGCCAGTTAAAGTCGTCAACCCGGCCGGGCAAAGTGCGGGTGCAAACGGCCGTACATACGCTGTTTTTTATTCTGGGATTTTCGATCGTCTTTTTTACGCTTGGTTTTGGCGCGGGTGCGCTTGGCGACATATTCAAGGCATATGATGATCTGATCAGGCGCATATCCGCTATTTTTATCGTTTTGATGGGACTCTTTTTACTGGGGGTTTTCCAACCGCAACTCTTGATGAAAGAGAAAAAGCTGAATTTGCAAAAGTGGAAACCGGCCGGCTATCTGGGTTCGACCGTCATCGGGATCGGCTTTGCCGCCGGTTGGTCGCCGTGCCTCGGGCCTATCCTGGCGGCCATCATCAGCCTGGCTTTGACGGAGCCGAACACCTGGTTTCCGTTGATTACAGCGTATACGCTCGGCTTTGCGATCCCGTTTTTCGTGCTGTCGTTTTATATCGGCTCGGCAAAATGGATCGTCCGCTATTCCAGGCGCGTCATGCAAATCGGCGGCGCGTTGATGATTGTGATGGGCGTTTTGCTATACACGGACCGTTTGGGCGAGATTACCAAGTATTTGAATAATGTAACGCCGGACTGGCTTAAATTTTAATTTCCATGCGCCGGATTAAAACCCACCGCCTTGTTTTGAAAAATATCCGGTTTCGCAGTTTCCGTACAAAACTGATTTTTTCGATATTGGGCGTCGCCGGTTTGACGTTGTTATTGGTTGGGACCACTTTTTACTACCGAATGTCGTATGAGGTCGAAAAAGAGGCGTACGGAAATATAGAGGAAATTACGAATCAAACCGTTGATTTGGGGAACCTGTCATGGCAGGAATGCGATTTGCTGGAGCGGCCGATCGGCGGTTGCTTTGATGGTTCGATGCGCGCATGATTTTCCGGCCCCGTTTGCTTGCTAATACATGACGGAAAAGTGTATCATAAATGAAAGGCGGGTATTTCACACCGGAAATCGAATGTTTTGGAGGGAATCGGATGGCAACGCCCAGCATGGAGGATTATCTGGAGCGAATCTACCAATTGATCGATGTAAAAGGATATGCGCGTGTTTCCGATATTGCCGAAGGGTTGGAGGTTCACCCCTCTTCGGTCACCAAGATGATCCAAAAGCTGGATAAAGACGACTATTTGATTTATGAGAAGTATCGCGGGTTGATTTTGACCTCCAAAGGCAAACGTATGGGGAAAAGGCTGGTCGACCGCCATCAGCTTCTGGAGGATTTTCTGCACTTGATCGGCGTCCAAAAGGAAAACGTATTTCATGATGTGGAAGGAATCGAGCATCATCTGAGTTGGGATTCGATCACCTGCATCGAAGCGCTGGTCACATTTTTGAAGCGCGATCCGGAGCGGGTGAAAGAACTGGAAAAACTAAGGCGCGAGTTGGAAAGCGAATAAAAGGGATCGGCAAAACCGCTATGCGGCCGCAATTGTCGGATAGCGGTTTTTTGGCGGCGCTTAAGTTTGCGCCGTCATATTTTACGCCATAATAGTTTATATATAAAATATTTACGCATAAAGGGGTTGTGGTCGTGTCCGACCGTGAACTAAAAGCGCAGTTGGCCGAAGTGTTTCGCCAACTGGTCCGGAAAATGGTCACCGATTGGAGCAACCAGGTGAGCCGAACGTGCTCCATGACACAGTTTCATATCCTGAAGAAATTGGCGTTGGAAGGGCCGAAGAAAGTGTCCGAGCTGGCGCAATCGCTGGATATTACACCCGGCGCGATAACCGTGCGGTCCGACAAGCTGATTGAAGAAGGATACGCGAGGCGATACCGGGATGAGCAGGACCGCAGGGTTGTTTATTTGGAAATTACGGAAAAAGGAAGCGAACGGTTTCAACGGATCGAGGAACAACGGGATCGCATGATCGAACTTATGTTCGATGGCTTTTCCGACGACGAATTAAGACGAGAGATCGCCGTGTTTAAGCGCATTTTGCATAACTTGCAACATAAGGGAGAGGAATAACCGGCATGGAACACTTATCGCTGAAACGCAAAATTTATATCATGATCGCGGTCATGGCGGCCATGTTTTTTTCCGCCGTCAACCAAACCATTGTAGGGACCGCCTTGCCCCGGATTATCGCGGAATTGGACGGCATCGACTACTACACCTGGGTCATTACGATGTACTTGTTGACATCGACGATTTCCACCATACTGGTCGGCAAATTGTCGGATATTTACGGGCGCAAGCCGTTCATTTTATGCGGCATCGTGCTGTTCATGATCGGGGCGTTCATGTGCGGAACGTCAGCCGACATTTTCCAGCTGATCGCGTATCGCGGCGTGCAAGGTCTGGGCGCGGGCGTGATCATGGCGACGGCGTTTACCGCGATCGGCGATCTGTTTTCGCCGCGGGAGCGGGGGCGCTGGTCCGGCATCATGATGTCGGTGTTCGGGGTGTCCAGCATCATCGGGCCGACGTTGGGCGGATATATCGTCGATCATTGGGCCTGGCACTGGGTATTCTGGATCTTTTTGCCGCTTGGCTTCGTCGCCTTGGCCATGATCATGGCGCTTTATCCGAAGACGGAGAAAACGCCGGGCGAGCCGATCGATTATGCGGGCTCGTTGCTGCTTACGTTGACGATCGTGCCAATGCTTTTGGCATTTTCCTGGGCGGGCGTGAAATACGCCTGGGACTCGCCGCAAATCATCGGTCTGTTTGCCGCCGCTTTCGTTTCCCTTGGATTGTTGCTGCTTGTCGAAAGCAAAGTGAAAAGCCCGGTGCTGCCGCTTCGGCAGTTTCGCATCGGGATCGTTGCCGTTGCGAACACCGTGAGTTTTATTTTAAACGCCGGCATGATGGGCGCGCTTATTTATATCCCCTTTTTCGTGCAGGGGGTTGAAGGCGTCTCGCCGACTTATTCGGGCTATATTACGATGCCGATGACGCTTGGCATGGTGCTGATGAGCGCAATTTGCGGGCAAATCATCACCAAAACCGGCAAATATAAAAAATTGGCGCTCATAGGCATTGCGATCATGGCGCTCGGCATGGTCATGATGACGCTGATGAACAGCGTTTTGGTCGCCGTGCTCAGCATGATTGTGTTCGGGTTCGGTTTGGGCATGGCGCTGCCGATCTTTTCCCTCGTGGTGCAAAACGCCGTACCGCCGCGAGATTTGGGCGCAGCTACGGCGACGACGCAGTTGTTCCGCAGTTTGGGCGGCACGATCGGCATTGCCGTGATGGGCACGGTGATGACCTCCGGAATCAAAATCAAAATGAAACAGGATATGGCGAATGTAGACGCGGCCGAGTTGGCCCAATTGGATCCCAAGCTTTTGCAAGCCGTAGACGGTTTGCAAAATCCGCAGATTTTGCTGGACCAGCCAAAACTGAAACAATTCCTCGCATCGCTTCCGGCCGGCGTGCACGATATTTTCGTCAAAGCGGTAGACGCGCTGCGGGATTCCGTCGCCTATGGTTTGTCCGAGGTATTTTTAACGGGCACCATTACGATTGTGGTCGCATTTTTGCTCACATTTTTCCTGAAGGAGGTCACGCTGCGCACCAGCAATAAAGACAATACCCGGCACTATGGCGAAGATGGCCGCCAAATGCGGCTGAACCTTACGCGGGCGGAAAAAAATTAAATTTTGCCGGTTCCGGTCGTCATGGGATAAACCCTGTCGCGCATACAAAGGAAGTAGATGATTGCAATGCGTTGGAAAGGGTGATTCGCACATGAAGGCGCACGCGGTGTTTGAAGGGGGTGGGGTTAAGGCCATCGCGCTGGTAGGCGCCTTGCAAGCTGCGGAGGAGCGGGCGATCCGACTGGAAAAAGTGGCGGGGACATCATCCGGGGCCATTATCGCTTCGCTCGTGGCCGCGGGATTTACCGGCGAAGAGATGAAGGACATTTTGCTTGCGACGTCGTTTACCGACTTTTTGCAACGGA
>DASVDB010000120.1 GCA_036381315.1 Bacilli bacterium
ACGTCAGATTGGCGGGCGCCGTCCAATTGGAGCCCAAATGGCTGACGGAAAACGGCAAAGCGCAAGTGAAATCGTTTGTCCGCCGGTATATCCGGTCGCTGGGTGACGCTTTGGAGGTGCAAAAAAGCGAAGTGATCATTACCTGCAGCGAATTTTCCGATATTATCGAGACCGGGTCCGATGATGCCGATGATGGCTCGGAAACGTTTGTGATCGATATGGAGTTTGCCGAATTTGAAGATTTTTCGGTCGTTTTGGTGCGCGACGACGGCGACGCCTTAACGTACGACATTTACCGGCAAAGCCGCGGCGGGCTGCCCGTCGGCACGGCTATGGTCGACATCAATAGCCGGGAAATGACCGGATATATCGACTTTTATGAACGATCGTGCGCGGAAGAGCGCGAGACGATCGCTTCGCTCCTGATGCGCGAGTTGGAAAAAGAAAGAGAATTCAAAAGCCTCCATCTGACGATGATCTATCAAAATGAGCCGTTTGCGGAACTGCAATTTGCAACGTAAAACAGCCCATTGATTTAAGTAAAGTCGGTGAAAATGCCGATAATTTACTTGAAAGAATCCATTTGCGGGCGGGTGGTTCGGTTGAAAATTTCCCAGGAGGAGCTCGGACATCTTGCTTTCCTTTCGCAAGTAGTGCTGGAGCAAAATAAGCGCCATCTGATGAGCGATACGCTGCGTTGTCTGCTTTATGTCATCAAATCGCTTACGGAGGTGGAAGTTCCGGGCGAAATCAAAACGGAAATCATGCGCTTGGTGGCGCGCCTTGAAGCGCAATTAAAAACGGAGAACGAGCGGATTCAGGAAATATGGGATAACCTGGCCGACCCCGCTTATTTAAGGGCGCGCAAAAATCTGGAGAATCAATAGCCTACGCTTCAGTACTCAAAAGAGGATGCGGTTTTGTCGTCAGGTTTGCGCCGCCAAAAAAGCACGGTCAAAATCCGTTCAATCCATTCTTTGTCTTCCCCGCTTAATTCCATCCCATCCAGCACAACCCGTTTGCTGCGCAAAATCCGGCGCAGATTGACCGGTTTGTCCGCGGCTTCTTGCTCCGGATCTTCCGCCAAATATCCCGCGATCTTCATTAGCTCTTCATAAGAATATTCGAGCGCATCCGCCAATTTGAGCAATATTTCCGGAGAAGGCACGTTGCGCACGCCATTTTCCAATTGCGAAATATACCCGTGGGAAACGCCGGAGCGTTTGGATACTTCGCGAATCGTGTAGCCTCTCATTTTGCGGATCTTTTTCAACCCTTCATAAAAATGCACGCGCATCACCCTGTAATCAAAAGAAATCAGAAATAAACAATAGTAAACTATTGTAAACATTTTTATCATAACATTTTTGCTAAACTGAAACAATCATTATTTTCCAAATAAATAGCGAATAAATATAACAAAATAGACCATAAATGGTTGCTCGTATAAAAAATAATCGATATAATAAGAACATATGATGCGTATTGGAGTGTGAAAGGATGAAGATCTGCGCCAAAACAGATGTGTTCATGAAAACAAGAATCGTAAAGGGGTTGTCACAGCGGGAATTGGCCCACAGATCCGGCTTGAGTCGCGCATATATCAGTTTGATCGAGCGAGGGGAAAAGTCTGTCGGTCCGTCAAGCGCGAAAAAAATCAGCGACATTTTGGATAAACAAATCGAGGATTTGTTTTGGATCGGTTAACGCCGATCTTTCAAGTTCATTTGGCTTGGGAAAATATATGCTCAATGGAAGTATTTTTGGAGCACTTCTTTGTAAATCGGGATCAAGTAATGCAACGTTTCATAATTGTAAACTTCGAAGTCAGACTGTTCCAACTTCCCGGCTTGCGTTTTTTCCTTCATTTCCTTGGTGGGGATAGCAAACATTCCTTCGTAATCGCCAACTGCGCAGTATCCTTGCAAATCCATGCGTCATGTCTAAACCCTCCTGCGTAACGCTAAAACGGGCGGCGCCTCCCCGCGCAACGCTAAAACGGGGGACCGCCTCCCTGCACAACGATCACTGCACAATGTTCCCCGCGCAGAGTTCGCTGCACAATGTTCCCTGCACAACGATCACTGCACGCCTCTACCTGCACATCGCGAGCGTTCCCCCCTGCACAAACCTTCCCGCCCAGTGCTAAAATAAAGGCGCATCCCTGCACAATATTCCCCGCCCAGCGCTAACGGACGCAGCAGAGGCTATTTGCCGAAAAAAGGCTGGGCAAAAATTTTAACGGACGCTACAGAGGCTATTCGCCTTTTTTTTACCTGAATACCGCACAAAGTGCTAAAATAATCTCGCCTGCGTCCGTTAAAATTAAAAATCGGGTGTAAAACCCAAAATAGCCTCTGTCACGTCCGTTAGATCGGAAACATCGAAATCAGCTGTTCCAACTTCCCGGCTTGCTGCCTTTAACGGTCGCAAGAGAGCTTATTTTGCGCAAATTGACCACTTTTCAATTTTAACGGTCGTGGAAGCGCTTATTCTCGTATTTTTCCTGATATTCGGCACCAGTATTGCGTCAATCTTTAATTCAACGCTAGTGTCTATACCCGTATTTTTGCCGTTATAGGCACCGATTTGTCATTGAAAAGGCGAATGGCCTCCGCTGCGACCGTTTGCGTTTGTACAGTGAGGATCGGGATGGTTCTTTTCCGCTTTTTCCAGTACCGCGCGGCAAAACTCGCTGAACGTTGGAACATTGTCCAGGTTGTATGAGTGAATAATGGAAATCATTTTTTCCACCAACTCCTGTTCCAGGTCATCGCGATCCTGTGGATCGGCTTTATTTTTTGTTTTGCGGATCAATGGCGCAAATTTCTCGATAATCGCCAAAGTCGCCTCTTGATCACCCTGTTTGGCCTTTTCCATCAACCGGTAAAATTCGTTCATGGCATCCTCCCGCGCTGCGCGTCGATTGCCGTTTTCAGTTTGCGGAGAGCCCGTTTTTTTGTTTTGTTTACCGTTTGTTGGGTGATGCCGAGCAAGGCGGCGATTTCCGCATCCCGCAGTTGCATGGAAAAAGTGAGGGTGGTGATCGTTTTTTGTTTTTGGGTAAGCATCTTGAAGGCATTGTATAACGCGAGGTTTTCCAACTCGTCCAGGAATTGTTCCGGTGTGGCAAACTTGTCTTCAGGCGGCGTCTTTACGCTGTTGTCTGCCCACAGCAGCGCTTCAGGCAAACCCGAATCCGTGTTGTCGAGGATATAAAGCATGCGGGATACATATTTACGCTTTTTGCGGTGAAAATCGATCGCCCGATAGCGCACCTTGGATGTCAAATAGCGAATAAAACGCAGTTCGCTGTAAAAGCATCGGAAAGCTTCTTCCAATTGTCGCTTCGTCGTTTCATCCGGTTGCGCCAAATAGCGGGATAACAAACGCGCGTGCTCCGGGCGGGCGACAAATTTGTTAATGACGCCGTTTTGCAACAGCAGCCGGTTCGCGCCCATCCATTCCTGCAATTTTTGCCCCCGTTTTTGTCCGGTTTCGCTGCACAGATTTGAAGCGTGATGCCGCACGATAACCACCTCCAATGAGAAATTTCCGATTCATCAAGAACGGTTGTATTTCATCCTCCCAAACACGCTTTATATACTAAAGATGGAAGGAAAGGAGGGGCTGGTATGGGGCCGCATGAGCAATGGGTTTTCTTTGCGCAATTGGTGGCAAACCTGGGATTTCCCATCGCGATTACGATCTATCTGCTGGCAAGTTTTCAGAAACGGATTGAACGTTTGCACACGAAAATGGCAGAGATCATGCAGTTGCTCCGGGACAGAAGATAAGATGCAGAAATATTCGCTCATTTATATAGACAACCGACTTCGCCATTTGGTTTCAATTTTTCCGTTGTTTTACGCTAAAACTTCGCCCTCACCCAATAATTCGGGGCTAAAGGACGAAGTTTTTTTTGCCGGAATCGGAATGTTATTCCGCGGCTTGCCGGTATCCGGTCACTCTGTTTTTTCCCGACTTTTTCGACATGTACATGGCCTGGTCGGCCTGCATGATGAGCTCGGAGGCGGAGCAGCCTTTTTTGCTCTTGCTGTACCCTAAGCTGATCGTCACGCCGGTTTCCGCCGCGATGCGGCGACGGATGCGTTCGGCCAAATTTTCCACCCGAAGCGAGGCGTCGTCGACGAGAACCATGAGTTCTTCTCCGCCGTATCTGCCGACAATGCCGATTCCCTCGCTTTCTTCCTGCATAATTCGTGCCGCCTGCTTGAGCGCGTTGTCACCGGCCAAATGGCCTTTTGTGTCATTTAACTTTTTAAAATTATCGATATCGCCGAAAATGACGGATACATTTCCCCGGTTCAAGAGCATTTGGTTGAGCCGGTTCAGCATATAATGGCGGGTGAACAGTCCGGTGAGCCCATCGGTAATGGAAGAAGCGTAAACGGCTTGCAAAAGTTCAACAACCCGCTCGAATAAAATGAGAAAGAGCGTCATATAGTAGACGATCGGCAAAAAGTTTTCCATCAGGGAAAATACGGCTTGCTCTTTTTGCAAAATATACGTATTGACCATGTGGGAAACCTGGATGACGAGAAAAAGCGTCAGCCCAAACTGATACTTGATATATTGGCCGATCCGCGGCGATACCAAATAATAGCCAAGAAAGACGAGCAGCAATAAATAGAGGTCGATGCTAAAGTTATAAGTTTGCAG
>DASVDB010000121.1 GCA_036381315.1 Bacilli bacterium
AGGAACAAGCAAGCCGATGAACATCGCATACAGCGAGATGCCCAAACTGCTTTGCAGCGCCTGCGGCAAGTTGGCGCCCGCCAACAAACCGAGCCATGTGCCGAAATTCCATGCGGCAAATGCGACCAGGTTCAAACCCAACAAAAAAGCCGCGGGCAAACGTCCGCCTTTTCGCAATGACGCCATGGAAAACGTTTCATCCGTGACGCCAAACGCGATTAAGCAGAGCACATAGCGGGGAATGCCGGTTTCGATCTTTTGCGACAGTGAAGCGGTCATCAAAAAATGGCGCAAGTTTAAAATAAATGTAGTCATGACGACTTCCCATCCGGCCGCCCCGAGCGCCATCATGTTGATGCCGACAAACTGGCTTGCACCCGCAAATACAGTGAGCGACATCAAAACGGTGGCCTGCCTGGAAATACCGGAAGCGTCGGCAAGCAGCCCGAAGGCGATGGCAATCGGTATGTAGCCAAGCGCGATCACGATCCCCGATTTTAATCCTGCTAAAAATGGCCTGTCCTTTATCACATCACGAAAAGGCCCGGGCAACATGATTTCATTTTTCATGACGCATCCCTTTCTCGCCTTATTATACATCCATAACTGCATGATTGGCGGAGAAATTTCATTTCCAAAGGCAGTTTGCATTTATTACGATATCGTAGTAAAATCAAAGTAAAACATAACGATTCTTGCCTGGTGGTAGCAAATGATCAACCAATTAATCGATTTATTTTCGCAAAACGGGCTGCGCCCTCTAAGCATGTTCCCGGAAATCGCCGATGTGGAAAGCAAAGTAACGCGTTCCGAATTTGCGGCGCTTGCGATCCTGCATCTTCGCGGCGAGATGGCGATGACGGAATTGGCCTCCGCCTTGGGCGCGCCATTAAGCACGATGACAAGCTTAACGAAACGTTTGGAGCGCAAGGGACTAATCAGCCGATCGCAGTCCAACAAAGACCAACGGATGATTTTAGTCAAGCTTTCGGCTGAAGGGGCGCAATTGGCTGCGCATGGATGGAGCATTTTGCAATCGGCTTTTTCGCGAGTGCAATCCGCGCTCACTCCCGAAGAACTGAATCAGTTCGTTAAGCTTGCGTTTAAAATCGCCAAGGCGATGCAAGCCGGGAAGACTGCCGCGGGGGATGCCACATCGCTAACCGGAACATCGCCGCAAACCCGCAGCATTTCCATCGAAGACTGACTTTTTTTCATAAAATGCTACGAAAACGTAATAAAAAGGAGATCCCCGATATGCGAATCATCATTTACACCGGAAAAGGCGGTGTCGGCAAAACGAGCGTCGCGGCGGCGACGGCGGTGAAACTGGCGGAGCAAGGCCGGCGCACCCTGATTATGAGCACGGATGCGGCGCATAGTCTGGCCGACTCGTTCGATGTCGCCCTCGGCAGCGAACCGGTGCGGATATCCGAACGTTTGTGGGGTCAGGAAATTGACAGTCTGCGGGAAACCGAAAAGCATTGGGGAGCCGTGCAGCAATGGCTGGCGGGATTGTTGAACTGGGCGAACGTAAATGATGTTACAACCGAGGAATTGCTGGTGTTTCCCGGATTGGAGGAGCTGTTTAGCCTGATGGAAATCAGGCGTCATGCGCTAAGCGGCGAATATGACGCCATCGTTGTCGACTGCGCGCCGACAGGGGAAACATTGCGCCTGCTGAGTTACCCGGAATTGCTTGGTTGGTGGCTGGAGAAAATATTTCCTTTTCAGCGCCGCATGCTGAAGGTGGCGAGGCCGGTAGCCAAAGTGGTCGGCAAAGGTTTGGAATTGCCGAGCGATGCAATGGTCGACACGATCGGTTCGTTTGTTCGGCAATTGGCAAACCTGCGGGAAATGATCGCCGATACGAAAACGACTTCGGTGCGGTTGGTGGTGAATCCGGAAAAAATGGTCATCGCCGAAGCGAGAAGGGCGTTTACTTACTTGAACCTGGCGGGTTTCAACACGGACGCGGTCATCATCAACCGGATTTTGCCGGAAGAAGCCGGCGTCGGCTATTGGGCTACCTGGTTGGGCGTCCAACGCAAATATGTGGAGGAAATCCGCGAGTCGTTCAGCCCTTTGCCGATCTTGCGCATACCGATGATGGAATCCGAGGTGCACGGCTTGCCGATGCTTAATCGCATCGGGGACGCGGCGTTTGGCGATTGCGACCCGGCGGCGATTCTGTTCGCGGGCAGGGTGCAGGAAGTCCGCAAGGAAAAGGACGGCTACGTGCTGGCGATATCGTTGCCTTTTGTGGAAAAAGATGAGCTGCAGCTCAGCCAGACAGGCGATGAACTGACCATTTTGGCGGGTCCGTACAAACGCAAAGTCGTGCTGCCGCGCGCGCTTTTGGGCAAACCCGTAGCAGGCGCAAGATTTGCGGAACACAAGCTGTTCATACGTTTTGGCAAGAACAAGTAGAGCTTGCCGATGGAAACTCAGCCGTAACTCTTCCGCAAAAACCACAGTCGGTTTACCGGCTGAAACTCGTTCGGTTTACCGGCTTGCAGCCTTTAACGGTCGTAGCAGGGTGCTTTCAGTTCTAACGGGCGCGACAGAGGCTATTTTGGGTTTTACGTCCTGTTTTCAAGTTTAACGGACGTAGGCGCGCTTATTTTAGCACTTTGTGCGGTATTCTGGTAAAAATAAGGCGAATAGACGACGTGGCGTCCGTTAAAATTTTTGCCCAGCATTTTTTCGGCAAATAGCCTCTGCAGCGTCCGTTAGCGCTGGGCAGGGAGGAATGCGCAGGGGGACGCTTGCGATGCGCTGGGCGGTGAGGAATGAGCAGGGGGAACGCTCGCGATGCGCTTGACGGGGTGGGTTGTGCGGTGAGGCGCCCCCCTCCGTTTTAGCGTTAAGCAATGAGGTTTAACGGAAGGAGAGGAAAAAGCATGAGCGCCATGAACGATGAAACGGTGCTGGAAGTTGTAAGAGAACTGTTGCAGTTGCGCAGGACCGTATTGTCGGCGATGCTGCCGCCGGAAGCGGAAAGGCATTTTCGCGCCGCCCGCAAAGAAGCGCTGCTCGGCATGCAGGCCATTTTGCAGGTTGCCATCGACAAATGCGACGAAGAGCCGACAGCAAAAAAAACCGCAGCAAAACGGGCAAGCCGTAAAATCGAAGTAACGGAATAAAAAGCCGAAGCGATGATGAAATCGCTGTTTTGCTAAATACGCGAATTTACAGGCAAACCTGACGTTTTCGCGGCGGTTCAAGCCGCGTTGGATATACCGCCGAGAAAATAGTATATTGGTGATGAAACGCAACATCTGGGAGGGTGATCGTCATCAAACTGGATATTGCCGCAATCAATCGTCATTTTGCCGACTGTGGCTGCGGTTGCCCGCATGCGCGCGCGGATTTGGAAATTGTTGTGGAAGCGGGAGCGATATCGCGGCTGCCCGAATTTTTGCGCGAACATCATGTGCGGCAAATCTGTGTTGCCGTTGATGAAAATACGTATGCGGCCGCCGGGGAAAATGTCTGCAAGCTGCTTCATGTGGCTGGAATAGCGGCGAATGTATGCATGTTCCGCGCAAACGAGCTGGGCGATATTGCCGCAGACAGCGCCGCCATTTTGCAATTGCTGCTTGGCGTTGAAGATGACACGGACATGCTTGTTGCCGTTGGTTCCGGCACGATTCATGATATCGTCCGTTTTGTCGCCGCCAAAACAGGCAAGCCATTTTTGTCCGTGCCGACGGCGGCGTCTGTGGACGGGTTTACCTCTGCAGGCGCTCCTTTAATTGTGAACGGAGTGAAAAAAACCGTGCAGGCGGTGCCGCCAATTGCCGTTTTCGCCGATTTGGACGTATTGGCAAAAGCGCCGCGGGCGCTCGCCGCCGCCGGTTTCGGCGACATGCTGGGAAAATTCACGTCGCTTGCCGATTGGCTTGTGTCCCGCGACTTGGGGAACGAGCCGTTCTGCCCCACGGCATATCAAATGACGCGGAAAGCATTGCTTCACTGCGTGGACAAAGTTAAGGACATTGCCTCTGGCAGCGCGCAAGGGCTAAAGGCGCTCATGGACGCATTGCTCCTGTCAGGCATCTCCATGCTGGTGATCGGTCATTCCCGGCCCGCTTCGGGCGGGGAACATCATATTTCCCATATGTGGGAGATGCAGTGTTTGCAGATGCGGCTTCCGCAACTGTTGCATGGAGCGAAAGTCGGGGTTGCCGCCGTATTGCTGGCCGATTTGTACCGGAATTTGGGAACGCGAGGGGATGAGCGGGCGTTTGCGGCATACGCCGATCTCGCCGCGGGCGCGCAATTGGCCGAATTGCTCAGGACGGTAGGCGGCCCTGTTTCCCCGCAGCAATTGGGCATTTCCCGGGAGCGGGTGCTTACGGCAATGCGTGAGGGCCCCGATCTGCGCGACCGGGCAACCGGTTTGAAATATATTCGCGATCATCATCCCGAGTGGCTGGAGGGCGCTATTTCGTGAAAAAGCTGCTGGCAATCTACGCATTGTTGATTGGCGCTTTTTTGCTGTATTTGTTTTATTACCAAATGCATGATTCCAAGGAAAATCCGTGGGACAATCAGGGACTGCGCGGAGAAATCGGCGAGAAATATGTGATGGTCACCTTCCAGGCAGGCATCGACTATTGGAAGAGCTGTCTGAAAGGATTTGAGGACGCGGCCCAGGCGTTGAATGTTTCCGTCGAGTTTCGCGGCTCGACCCAGTACGACGCGCATGAGGAAATGACGGTGCTGGAGCAGGTCATTGCCAAAAAACCGGCCGGCATTGCGCTTTCGGCGATCAATCCGCAAATGTTGAACGCAACCATCGATAAAGCCGTGGATGCGGGCATTCCGGTTGTGCTATTCGACTCCGGCGCGCCTGCAAGTAAAGCGTATTCATTTCTGGGTACGGACAATTTCAACGCGGGCGCGACGGCGGCCCGCAAAATGGCCGAATTGCTGGACAACAAAGGCGAAGTCGCTGTGATTACATCGGTCAATCAGTTGAACCATCAGGAACGGACGAAAGGATTTCAGGATACGATCGTCCGCTCATTCCCAAACATGCGGGTCGTTGCGATCAAAGACGGCAAAGGGGATCGGGTCGCCTCCAGGGAAGCGGCGCAGGAAATCATGGCGAAGCACCCGAATTTGGCAGGGATTTTCGTCACGGAGGCAAACGGCGGCGTAGGCGTCGGCGAAGCGGCCCGGTATGACGGCAAAGACAAAAAAATGAAAATCATCAGCTTCGATACGGATAAAGGCACGCTAGACATGGTGCGGGAAGGGACAATTTCCGCTACTCTTGCACAGGGAACCTGGAACATGGGCTACTGGTCCCTGCTATTTCTGTTCCATCTGGCGCACGGCATGGTTCAGCCGACGAACAAACAAACCGCAAATCCGTTGCCGCTTTATGTGGATACCGGAATCACGGTGGTAACAGAGGAAAATGTGGATTATTACTACGCCAGGTGAGGCGTCGCGCAACCGGGGAGATGGCCGTGGAAAAACTGAAATGGTTTGAAATGAACAATTTGCCGATTCGCTACAAGCTGATTATCCACTTTCTGCTTATCAGCATTTTGCCTTCCCTGGGCCTGGCGGTTTTAATCAATTGGACGGTTGATCAAATCATCGAAAAACAGGTGAACGAAAATACGCTGCAAATTATCGGCAAAGTGAACGGCACACTGGAATCCTACGCGAGCAACATGCAAAACATCAGCTATTTTATCGCGTTTGACCCGGGAGTGAAGCGATTTTTGCTTGGCGGGGAGGAGAACCGGGAAGACGACCATTATGAAATCCGGAAATTCCTCCAGGGATTTACGACCCTTTATTCCGAAATCGCGGGCATTCTTGTCGTGAATAATCGCGGCGCATATATCAGCAATGAAATGTACGCCCGCTATCCAAGCAACTTGACCGAAGAAACATGGTATCGCGCCGCTGTCGAGGGAAAAGGGATTTTCAAAATAATCGGACATCCGCGGGGCAGAAATGTCACGACGCATGTGAATTACAAGGACGACGAGGTCATTTCGGTGGTGCGGGCGATTTTGGACCCGGATACGCAGAACGTCCTGGGAGTCGTCCTCATCGATCTGAAGCTGAGGGTAATCGCGGAGACGGTCAAGGATGTCCGTCTGGGGAAATCCGGCTATCTCGCGGTTATTGACGAATACGGCGAAAACATTTATTCACCGGCCCGCCCGATCATTGCCAAGCTGCCCAAGGAATGGTTTCGCGACGGCAATTCCGGAACGTTCTCCAAACGGGTGGACGGGAAAAAACTGCAATTCATCTATCGCAAGTCGGCATTTACAAACTGGACGACGGTCGGCGTCTTTTCCACCAACGACTCAACGATGGAAGTGCGGGAAATTCGCTTTTATGTCGTCAGCTTCGTCTTCTTTGTCTGCCTGGTGGGCATCGCCGCATCGTTTTATTTATCCTATTCGATCTCCCGGCCGATCGGCCAATTGATGTCGTTCATGCGCAAAGCGGAACAGGGCGATCTGGCGATCCGCTATCGGGGCGACAGAATGGATGAAGTGGGGATGCTGGGGCAGAGCTTTAACAAGATGCTGATGCAGATCAACAAGCTGATTTCCCACGCCGAGCTGCAGGAGCGGCAAAAACGGGAGGCGGAACTGCGCAGCCTGCAGGCGCATATCAAGCCGCACTTTCTGTACAACACGCTCGATACGATTCAATGGATGGCCCGCAAAAAAGGTGCGGAAGACGTGGCGGAAGTGGTGGAATCGTTGTCGCGGCTGTTTCGCATCGGCTTGAGTAAAGGCAACGATATGATCCCGCTGGAGGAGGAATTTGCCCATATTCACAGCTATTTGACCATTCAGAAAGTGCGCTACCGGGAAAAATTGCAATACACTCTGAACATGGCCCCCGAGACGCGCCGGCTTAGCGTGTTGAAAGTGATTCTCCAGCCGCTCGTGGAAAATGCGATCTATCACGGCATCAAGGAGCGCAGGGGGCCGGGCCATGTGTGGGTGGAAGCGGGAGTAAGCGGCGGTCGGCTAATTTTACGCGTCGGCGACGACGGGGCAGGCATTCCGGAAGACAGGCTTAAAGCGCTTAGACAAAGCTTGCAGGCGGTATTCCCGGCCGATGATGGAAAAGCAATGAAACACGCATTGTCGGGATACGGCATTATCAACGTGCAAGCGCGCTTGAAACTGACGTTCGGGGATGCGTTTGGCATTCATATCGACAGCGAGGCGGGCCAAGGCACGACCGTGACGATCACGCATCCGATCATTGCGGACGCCCGGCCGGAACAAAACGAACAGGGGTGAATGCGGATGGGACGAACATGGAAAGTGCTGATCGCGGATGACGAACCGATTATTCGTGAAGGAATTCGTGAGGCGGTCGACTGGCATGCGCTGGGCATGACGGTTACGGCGGAGGCGGAGGACGGGGAAGAAGCGCTGGAGCTTGCAAGCGCGCATGCGGCTCATGTTTTGCTTGTTGATCTGAACATGCCGATCATGAACGGCATAACTTTGATCAGGAGCGTTCGCAAACAGCTTCCCGCCTGCCGTATCGTGATTATTACAGGTCATGACGAGTTTTCCTATGCGCAGGAAGCGCTGCGGTTAAATGTCGACGATTATATTTTGAAACCGGTCAATCCCGGACAGCTGAAGAAAGTGCTGCAAAGCGTCCGCGACAAGTTGGAGCGGGAAGCCGAACAAGAGAAATATTTGAGTTTGGCGTATGGACAAATCGCCAAAAATTTGCCGCTGCTCAGGGAGCGGTTCGGTCTGGACTGGATTGCAGGCAGTATGGAAACCGGGGAGATCCGGGAGAGGCTGCAATTTTTGCAACTGCCGCCGGATCCTCCGAAGCAGATTGGAATTATTCGCTGCCCGGAATTGGCGGCCAATCAGCCGTTGCTGAAAGAGAGCGACCGTCAGCTCTATTTGTTTGCCGTGGAAAATATCGCGGCCGAATGGCTCAAGTCGCGCGATTTGCTGATGTTCCGCGACGGTCAGGGATCGATCGTCGTCTGCTTGTGGCAAGATGCGCGGGATACGATCGCGCACGATATTGAACGTTCCGTAAAAGATTACCTGAAAATAACGGCCAATCTTGCGTTTGTGCCGGTGACGGGCGGCCTGACTGACGTTGCGGCGGCGTATATAACATGCCGGAAGCTGGTGCTCAAAGAAGCGCAGATTACGCCGCTGGTCAGGCGGGCGCGGCAATTTATCCGGGAACGTTACGCGGACCCGGAGTTGACATTGGAAACATTGGCTCAAAGCTTGCAAGTATCACCCGTCTATTTGAGCCGGATCATGAAACAGGAACTGGGTACTTCGTTTGTCAATCTGATCACGCAGACGAGAGTGAACAATGCGATCAAGCTGTTGAATTCCACAGATTTGCCTATCCACGAAATCGCCGGGCGCGTGGGCTACGAGTCGCAACATTATTTCAGCACCGCCTTTAAAAAGACAGTCGGCGTATCCCCCAACCAGTACCGCCGCGGCGCGGCGTTCCCCAAAGCATAAATCCGGTTGAAAATTTATAAAAAAGGTTGGATTATTGGAAAGACATTCACGTCCCCCTTCTCCTATACTCAAACCGTAAGCGCCACACCCGGCGCTTGCGAATAGAGCATACAGGAGGGGACGTCAAAATGAAAAAAGCGGTATCGGTGTTTGTTGCGCTCGCCATGTTGTTCGTCTTGGCCGCTTGCGGCAACAACGGCAATAGCGGCAAGAGCGAGCAAGCGAACACAAACGACGGCGGAAAGAGCGCCGCAAAAAGCGGCTATGTAGGAATTTCCATGCCGACCAAATCGTCGGAGAGATGGGTGCATGACGGGCAAAACATGGTGAAGGAATTTGAAAAGCTGGGATATAAAACAGATTTGCAATATGCCGAAGACGTCGTGGAAAATCAGGTGTCGCAAATCGAGAATATGATCACCAAAGGCGTGGACGTTCTGGTCATTGCCCCCATCGACGGCGAGTCGCTGACGAATGTGCTGGAAAAAGCGAACAAGGAAGGGATCAAGGTCATTTCTTATGACCGGCTGATCAAGAAGACGCCGTATGTCGACTACTATGCGACGTTCGACAACTTCCAGGTCGGCGTGCTCCAGGCTTCCTATATCGAAGAGAAGCTGGGATTGAAAGACGGCAAAGGTCCGTTCAATATCGAATTGTTTGCCGGCTCCCCGGACGACAACAACGCCTATTTCTTCTTTGACGGAGCAATGTCGGTTTTGCAACCGTATATCGACTCCGGAAAGCTTGTAGTCAAGAGCGGTCAGACGAAAATCGAGCAAGTGGCGACATTGCGCTGGGACGGAGCGACCGCGCAGGCCAGAATGGATAACCTGTTAAGCGCGCATTATACCTCGGACAGAGTGGACGCTGTCTTGTCGCCGTACGACGGAATCAGCATCGGTGTGCTTTCTTCCCTGAAAGGAGTTGGCTATGGCAGCGCGGATAAGCCTTTGCCGATCGTTACCGGACAGGATGCCGAACTCGCCTCCGTCAAATCGATCATTGCCGGCGAGCAGACGCAGACAGTGTTCAAGGATACGCGGGAGTTGGCCAAAAAAGCGGTGGGCATGGCCGATGCCGTGCTGAAAGGGCAGGAAGCGGAAGTCAACGACACAAAAACATATGATAACGGCGTGAAGGTTGTGCCTTCGTATTTGCTGAAACCGGTATCCGTGGACAAATCCAATTACGAAGAAATATTGGTGGGCAGCGGATATTATACGAAAGAACAACTGGGGCAGTAATATCTGGCCATGATTGATATGCAAAAAACGAAACGCGGGCTGCTTCTCTTTGATCGAAGCCCGCGTTTCGCGTAAATCATCCGGTGTATTGGCAAAAAAAAGCGAGGTGGCAGCGAGCGTGTCGGGACCATTGTTGGAAATGCGCAACATAACCAAGACGTTTCCCGGCGTGAAAGCGCTGGAACATGTCAATTTCAAGGTGAAAAGCGGCGAGATTCATGCGCTGGTAGGCGAGAACGGAGCGGGAAAATCCACGCTGATGAAGGTGTTGAGCGGCGTATATCCGCATGGAACGTATAGCGGAGACATTTTATTCAAGGGGCAGGTTTGCGAGTTTAAAGATATCAAGCAAAGCGAGCATGCCGGGATTGTGATTATTCATCAGGAATTGGCGCTCATTCCCGAATTGTCCATCGCCGAAAACATTTTTCTGGGAAACGAGCAGGCGCGGCGTGGCATCATCAATTGGTTTGAAACAATTGTGCGAACAAAAGAACTGCTGCAAAAAGTCGGGCTCAACGAATCGCCGAGGACGCTGATCACCAACATCGGCGTAGGGAAACAGCAGCTTGTTGAAATCGCCAAGGCGCTTGCCAAAAAAGTGGAATTGCTGATTTTGGACGAGCCAACTGCCGCGCTCAACGAAGATGACAGCGAAAATCTGCTGAACCTGCTGCTGGAGTTCAAGAAGCAGGGTATCTCGTCCATTCTCATTTCACATAAACTGAACGAAGTGTCGAAAGTCGCCGATGCAATCACCATTTTGCGCGACGGGAAAACGATCGAGACACTGGAGATGAAAAGCGGCCAGGTTACGGAAGACCGCATCATCAACGGCATGGTCGGGCGGGATTTGACGCATCGCTATCCGCCCAGAACGCCGCAAATCGGCGATGTCATTTTTGCGGTAAAAAATTGGAACGTCTATCATCCGCAGCATGCGGATCGGAAAATAATCGACAATGTCAATTTGCACATCAGGCGCGGTGAAATCGTAGGCATTGCCGGTTTGATGGGAGCAGGCCGGACAGAGCTTGCCATGAGCATATTCGGACGGTCTTACGGACAGAAAATAACCGGCCAAATCATCAAGGACGGCGTGGAAATACATCTCCGCGACGTCGATCAGGCGATCAGGCACGGAATATCCTACGTTACCGAAGATCGGAAAGAATACGGGCTGATTCTGATCGACGATATCAAGCGGAATATTACGCTGGCAAATTTACCCAAAATCGCGCGGCATTCGGTTATCGATGAAAAACGGGAAATTATCGAGGCGGAAACCTACAGGGAGAAATTGCTGATCAAGACGCCCAGCATTTTACAGAAAACAATGAATTTGAGCGGAGGCAACCAGCAAAAAGTCGTGCTCAGCAAATGGATTTTCGCCGAACCGGAAATTCTCATTCTTGACGAGCCGACCCGCGGCATCGATGTGGGCGCAAAATATGAAATTTATACGATCATCAATCAATTGGCGTCAGAAGGCAAAGGAATTCTGCTGATCTCCTCCGAGCTTCCGGAGATACTCGGCATGTGCGATCGCATTTATACGATGAGCGAAGGAAAAATCACCGGCGAGTTTATGCGTGACGCCGCCACACAGGAAGAAATGATGAAATATATGACGAGATCAGGGGGCTAACCACAATGCAGACGATCACAAGTATGTTGAAAAACAATGTCAGACAGTACGGCATGATTATCGCCTTGGTCATGATCATGGCTTTGTTTCAAATCCTGACAGGCGGCATTCTGCTTAAGCCGCTGAATATCACCAATATTATTTTGCAAAACAGCTATATTTTAATTTTGGCGATCGGCATGGTGCTTGTCATTATCACCGGGCATATCGATTTGTCGGTCGGCTCGATCGCGGCCTTCATTGGCGCGTTTGCCGCGATTCTCATGGTCAATATGCATGTGCCCTTTGTCGCGGCCGTTATGTTGTCCCTGTTGCTCGGGGCATTAATCGGCGCCTGGCAGGGCTTTTGGGTCGCTTATGTAAAAATTCCGTCGTTTATCGTCACGCTGGCCGGCATGCTCTTGTTCAGAGGATTGACCATGGTTGTGCTGAAAGGGCAGTCGATCGCTCCGTTTCCGGGAGGATTTCAAAAGATCAGTTCCGGCTTTATTCCCGATTTCTTCGGCGGGAAATTCCTCAATATTGTTACGATTGTGGCAGGTGTGCTGCTGACGATCATCTATATTTTGGCGCAAATCAAAGAACGCAATACCGAGCGAAAATATCAATTTGAAGTTACGCCGCTCTATTTCTTTATCGCGAAGCTTATAATCATCTCCATCGTGGTGAACGTGTTTGCCTATATACTTGCGACGTATGACGGAATTCCCAATATACTGGTGCTCTTGTTCCTGCTTGTTCTGGCCTATACGTTTTTCACAAATAAAACGGTAGCCGGCCGGCATGTGTACGCTTTGGGAGGAAATGAAAAAGCGGCCAAACTGTCCGGCGTGAAAACAAAACGCGTCACATTCTGGGTATTTGTCAATATGGGCGTGCTGTCCGCTCTTTGCGGACTCGTGTTTGCCGCACGGCTGAACGCGGCCACGCCGAAGGCCGGGAACCTGTTTGAACTTGACGCGATTGCCGCATGCTTTATCGGTGGCGCATCCGCTTACGGAGGAATCGGCACTGTCGGAGGGGCGATTATCGGCGGTCTGGTGATGGGCGTTATGAACAACGGCATGTCTATCCTGGGCCTGGGCATCGACTGGCAGCAGGCGATCAAGGGAATGGTGCTGCTTCTTGCCGTCGGCTTCGATATTTACAATAAGAACAAATCGTCATGATCAGGCATGTTTCAGACCTAACAAAGCAATGGGAGCGTTAACATGCCTAAATGTACCAAACAAAAGCTACCCGATTTTCGGGATACCGGCAAGCAATTCGTTCATCGTAAAGGATACGCAGGCAAGCCGCTCAGATGTAACCGGGTCGTCTTCCTGGTAAATATTTCTAATTGAATAGCGGCCGTCATCCAGAACGTATTGCTCCAGATAACCGGCTTCAGGGTCAGCGATCCAGTATTCAGGTATGGCGAATTTCGCATACGTATGCAGCTTTTCCAAGCGGTCGCGTTTCAACGTGGATGGAGAAACAATCTCAACTACCGGTTGTCGTCGTTGAGCGCGCATAGTCTTCATAAGTCAATCTTTGTTCGCGTATCGTGTCAGAATTGTCTTTTTTCTTCGCCATGCAAATCCCTCCCGTGCATGCCGAGTCAAGTACACAACCAATTATACCATATGAAAGTCGATTGACTTCAGCCGAAAACTATTTTACAATCGTAGTGCGCTTAATTTCCGGTTCTATTGAATCGGAAAGCGGGGGAACCACGTTTTTGGGGCGAATCGGCGTTGTGCGAACGTCGTAGGGAACCATCTTTCCCGGGCCCGTCAGCTAACCTCGTCAGCGGTGGATGGGTCAAAATCCGACTATTAATACTATTTCTTTGACCCTTTTCGGGTCTTTTTCTGTCTTCAAGACCCCTGCCGGCGGAAGCGCGCTTCCTGTCTGCTGCGGGTTGTTTTTTTTCCGCGGTGGCGTTCACATAGATGAAGGAGCGAAAA
>DASVDB010000122.1 GCA_036381315.1 Bacilli bacterium
ACGGAGAAACGCTGGCGCAGGTTGCGGCGCAAGGTTTCCCGAAAATATCATATGGACAGGGAGGGAAACCGTTTGTCAAGACGCGCAACATGTATAGGTTCTTGCAAACGGCAGCAGCATGAACCGCAATCACCATAATAAACAGGCATCGCATGAAATCGAACGGCACCTTCACGAGCATGAAAGCCATGAGCATCGCGACCATCGCAATACCCATGAGCATCACGACCATCACCATGACCATGACCATGATCACCATGCAATCGGCCATGTGCATGTGGCGGGCGACAGGTTGAAACAGGCGATTGTGTTGGGTTTAATGGTGCTCGCCGCCGAACTGATTGGGGGCATCTGGGCAAATTCGCTCGCTCTGTTGAGCGACGCCGGGCATATGCTGACGGATGTCGCCGCGCTGATTGTCGCCTACTGGGCGATCCGCATGGCCAAAAATCCGCCCAACCCTTCCATGACTTACGGTTATCACCGCGTTACCATCCTTGCCGCTTTGTTCAACGCCTTGACGCTGATCGGCATTGCCGTTTATATCGGCTTTGAAGCCTACCGGCGGATGCTGCATCCCGAACCGGTAAAAGGCGCCGTATTGCTCATCGCGGCATTCATCGGCCTGATCGTAAACCTCTATATCGGCTTGCGGATGCGCGAGCATGCCGACAATATCAACATTAAAAGCGCCATGCTGCATGTGCTGGGAGATGCGGCGGCGTCCGCGGGCGTTATTGTCGCCGGCGTGCTCATGCAATTTACCGGATGGTATATCCTCGATCCGCTGCTGAGCGTAATGATCGCCTTGATCGTCGCCTGGGGCGCCGTCCGGGTGATTAAAGAGGCGCTGCCCGTATTGCTTGAAGCGACACCCGCCCATATCGAGTTTTCCGCCGTATCGGAAAGCCTGCTGGCCATTCCGAATGTCAAGGGCGTGCACGATCTGCATATTTGGAGTCTAACTTCCAACCGCAACGCCTTAAGCGCCCACGTTGTGGTCGATGGCGACATGCTTGTCAAAGATTCGCGGCTTTTACTGCAACAAATTGAAAAAAAGATGGCCGAGCATTTCCGCATCGGCCATGTAACCATCCAGTTCGAAGATGACGGCGGCGCGCATGAACAGGACATGTTCGCCATCGATCAAAATTGGCGGCACTAGCCCCGCCACATCAGCCACATCAGCCACATCATAAAGTCATGATATCAAAACCAGCCAAAGGTAGAGGCCCGTCAGCGTTACAAATAACGTTGGAATGGTAAGAACGACGCCCAACTTCATATATGTTCCCCACGTGACCTTGACGCCTTTGCGCGCCAAAATATTGAGCCACAAGAGTGTCGCCAGCGATCCGATCGGGGTCATTTTCGGGCCCAGATCGACGCCGACGATATTGGCGTAAACGAACGCGTCGCGCATGATTCCGTCGACACCCGTTCCGTCAATCGCCAACGCATTGATCATAACGGTCGGCAAATTATTGATCAGGGAGGAAAAAACAGCGGCCATAAATCCCGTTCCCAGTGTTGCGGCGTAAAGGCCGCCATCCGTTGCATCAGCCAGCCGAGCATCGCCGTAATGCCGGCATTTTGCAAACCGTAGACCACCACAAACATGCCAACGGAAAAAACGATAATGCCCCACGGAGCTTCCCTCACCAACTTCAACGGCCGAACGGCGCCGCTGTTTCTGGCCGCCACAAGCAGCAATATGGCGGCGGCTCCGGCAATAAGCGAAACCGGTACGCCAAAAAGGCTGCTTAATAAATATGCCGCAAACAACATGCCGAGCACGGCCCACGACAGGTAAAACAGCTTCACATCGCGAATGGCTTCGCGAGGCTGTTTAAGCGAGGCGAGGTCGTACGTCCGGGGAATAAACCGGCGAAAAACAAAAAGCAGCACAGCCAAACTCGCCGTTAGCGAAAATAAATCGGGAACAACCATGTATGCGGCATATTCGGCAAATCCGATGCCGAAAAAATCAGCCGAAATAATATTCGTCAAATTGCTGATAATAAGCGGCAGCGAGGTCGTATCGGCAATAAATCCGCCGGCCATGGCAAACGCAATCGCCGCCCGGTCGCCAAGCCCGAGCGAACGCACCATCATTAAAATAATCGGCGTCAACATCAGCGCGGCTCCGTCGTTGTTGAAAAACGCCGTGACCACCGAGCCCAACAGCACGCCGAGAACGAACATGTTCTTCCCGCTGCCGCGCGCCTGTCTGGCCACAACCAACGCCGCCCATTCGAAAAAGCCGATTCCGTCCAACACAAGCGAAATCAATACGGCGGCGATAAACGCCAGCGTCGCATTCCAGATGATGCCCACAACGGCCGCCACATCGGACAAACTGACAATGCCCGCCAGCATGGACAAAACCGCGCCCGCTCCGGCTGACCAGCCGACATGCAGCCCTTTCGGTTTCCAAATGACAAAAATCAACGTGATGACAAGAATGATTGCTGCGATAATCGGCATATTTCCTCCGCGCCGGGACACCGTGGTGTTTTACGAGAATCATGTAATCAATCGAAACGAAGCGCATCGATCGGCTTCAGCTTGGCGGCGCGGTTAGCCGGAAACATCCCGAAAATGACGCCGATCATCACCGAAAAGCCAAACGCGACCAGAATGACATCCGGGGAAAAGACACTGCTGATTTTCAACGCCCTGGAAGCGGCGGACGCGACGCCAATACCGATCGCGATCCCGATTAGCCCGCCGAATCCGCTCAAGACTATCGACTCTATCAAAAACTGCACGAGAATGTCGCGCGTTTTCGCTCCCAAAGCTTTACGGATGCCGATCTCCCGCGTTCGCTCCGTTACGGAAACCAGCATGATATTCATAATGCCGATTCCGCCTACGAGCAGCGAAATGCCGGCAATTCCGCCAAGCGCCAACGCCAACGTATTGGAAATCGAACTGACCGTATCCAAAATATCCTGCTGGTTCAGCACGCGGTAGCTGTCCGTGTCGCCGCGAAATATTTTCGCCAATTCGTTATCCAACTCGTTCACTACTGCATCCATATTATCGGCGTTATCCACTTGCACGTAAAGAGTGCGGATTCCTTTTGCCCGGAAAATGCGTTGAGCCGTCGTGACGGGTATCAGCACGCCATCATCGTCCGACCCGGCCAAGGAGCTGCCTTTCGGCGCCAAAAGCCCGACAACTTTAAAACGAATGCCGTTTATCAAGACCGATTGCCCCACCGGGTTGGCGTTGCCGAACAAATCGGTCGCCGTATTGGCCCCCAGCAAGGCCACCTTTTCATAAAATAACAAATCGATTTCCGATAAAAACCGGCCGACGGACACATTGACATTCCTTATCTTCGCATAATCCGGATTTGTGCCGGTCACGTTTACGCTTTTGCTCGTCGTGCCGAATTTTACCATGGCGTTTTGCGAATGGATCGGAGAAATGTATTGTACATTCGGCAGATTCGCAAACGACGCCGCTTTGTCATAATCGATCGTCGTGGCGGCGCCGCGCCCGATAATATTGACCGACAGCAAATTGGTGCCCAGGTTTTGAATTTGGTCCGTGACCGATTTTGTCGTCCCTTTGCCGATGGATACGAGCGCGATGACCGCCATCACTCCGATGATAATGCCAAGCATGGTGAGAACCGAGCGCAGTTTGTTGGACAGGATGCTTTTAAATGCCATTTTAAACGCTTGACCGATCTTCAAACGGTTCACCCCCGCCCTCGCTCAGTTTGCCGTCCTGAATCCGCACAACCCGTTTGGCTTGCGCTGAAATGTGCAAATCGTGGGTAATCAAAACGATGGTGTGCCCCTGGCTGTTCAGTTCCCGCATTAAATCCATTACTTCTTTGCCCGTTTTCGTATCCAACGCCCCGGTTGGCTCATCCGCCAGCAGGATCGGGGGGTCGCCCGCCAACGCCCGCGCAATCGCCACCCGTTGCTGCTGGCCGCCGGAGAGTTGGGCGGGACGATGACGCAGACGCTCTCCCAAACCTACTTTCTTTAGCGCCGCTACCGCCAATTCGCGCCTTTTTTTTGCCGGTAATCCGCGATAAACCAGGGGCAGCTCGACATTTTCCAACGCGTTCAATTTGGTCAACAAGTTAAACGACTGAAACACAAAGCCGATTTTCCGGTTGCGGATTTCCGCAAGTTTGTTGTCCCGCAAACGGCTTACATTCTCTCCATCCAGCCAGTATTCGCCTTCGGTCGGTGAATCCAGACAGCCGATCATGTTCATCAAAGTGGATTTCCCCGAACCGGAAGGGCCGACAACCGCCAGAAAATCCCCTTTGTAAACGGTCAGCGACACGTTGTCCAACGCCTTGACGATCCCCCCGCCCATCTTGTACAGCTTGGAAAGCTGTTCAATCCGGATGAAGGCTTGTTTGTCCGGAATCGTCATCGTCCGCCGCCTCCGCCATTGCCGTTACGCGAATTCATTCCGCGGCCGCCGCCGCCTTGCGGGCCTCTCCCGCCGCCATTTACCGCGCGTTGAAAGCCGCCGCCTCCGCCAAACCCGAAGGAGGGTCTGCCTCCCTGGAATTGCTGGTTGTTGTTTGCCGATGTTTGCGCAACTGCCGGCAGCAATACGGTATCTCCTTCCCGCAGGCCGGATACGATTTCGATAAAGTCTTCATTATGTATGCCGACTTCAACCGGACGAATATTACCTGCCCCCGCTGCACCGAACCCGCCATTACGGCCGGTATCCGCCGACTGCCGTTCGCTGCCGCCTTCGCCGCTTTCGTTGCCAGCGCCGTTTTTGTTGCTTTCTGGCAGCATTACAAAAAAACGATTTTGCAGCGCGTGCACCGCCTCGACCGGCAGAACCAGCACATTGTTTTTCTGCTGCAGCATGATGCTTGCTTCCGCGGACATGCCCGCTTTTACCCCCGTCGCCTCCGCCAATTGCAGCGTAACGTCGAAGGTGGCAACTCCGTTCGATGGCGTGCCTTCATCGGCAATTTTCACGACTTTGCCTGAAAAAACCTGATTCGGCAGCGCGTCAACCGATATTTTTGCTTCCTGACCGATTTTAACCTGCGGTATGTCCAATTCGTCGATGCTAACGACCAACTGCAGATGTTGATAATCGGCAATTTCGGCGACAGCCTGATTCGGGCCGATATCGTCGCCCACATTGACGCTCAGTTCTGCCAACGTTCCATCGATGGGAGCCGTTATCGGTTCGGGCTCTTCTTCCGATTTCAGCGACTCGATCTGTTTTTTGTTCGACTCGATATCAAGCAGTTGTTTTTTGATGCTGAGCATAATATTTTCGCGGGAAGAATCGTCTGTCGCAATCTTCAGTTTTTCCTGCAAATCCGAAAGGTCCAATTGCTGTTTTTGCAAATTGATTTCCGCCGCCTCGATTTGCGTGCTTAAATCCTGCCCTTCCAGCGAAATCAGGACGTCTCCTTTTTTAACCCGATCTCCGGCTTGAACATGAATCTCTTTCACTGTGCCTTTATCCGCCGGCGTGATCGTCTCCCGCGCCGCCGGCTGAATGCTGCCCGTGCCGCTTACGGTAACCGCCAAATTCCCTTTTTGCACGCGCGCCGTCGCTGGCCTGGCCGTCAAAGGCTTTTCCGGTTTGCGCATGTAGAAGCTCGCGGCGATAAGCCCGGCTATGACAATAACTGCAGCGGCAATGATCCACCATTTTTTGCCCATCCGCTTTTCTCCGTCCTTTCCTGTCGCATCTTAAACCATATTCCCGCCAGTCTAGTATACAGCATCAACCTTAGCCAAACCTGAAAAATAGCTGAAAGATTTCCGAATGTACTTATTGGCATAAAGCACCAATCACTTGCGCAAAATAACTCCACTATGAAACGCAAAAATGAAACGCCAAAACAAAAGCCAAAACGGCAGCAGGACGCATTTTCCACCGATTTGCAAACGAACCTGCAAACCTTGCGGAATATTTATGCCGATTGCTCCGATGTCATTTTCCGTACATTTCTGATCGGCGGAAAAACGGCCGCGGCCATCATTTTCATTGACGGTATGTGCAACATCGAGGAAACCAACCGGGAAGTGCTGTCTCCGCTGATGCACGACCAGAATCTGCCGGCAGGCGACGCGCAGGCGCTGTTGGACCGGATTGTACCGGTCATGCAGGCAACACAGGTGCAAACCGTGTCCCAATCGCTGGAGCAAGTTTTGGCAGGTTGTCCGTTGCTGTTGGTGGATCAGCTTGATTCCGGCATTTCACTCGGATTGCCCAAATTTGACAAACGCGGAATCGAGGAACCGAGCGCCGAACCGGTAGTGCGCGGACCGCGCGACGGATTTACGGAGACCTTAAATACCAACACATCCCTTTTGCGGCGCAAATTGAAAAGCCCGGCGCTGAAAATGAAAAGCCTGAAAGTCGGCCGTTACAGCCAAACAAAGATCATTGTCGCCTATATTGAAGGGCTTGCGGACAACGAACTGATTGCGGAAGCGGTGAACAGGATTAATCGCATCCAAATCGACGGCGTCCTGGAGAGCGGATACCTGGAAGAGTTTATTGAAGACGACCCGTCTTCTCCATTCCCGCAAGTATTGGCGACCGAGCGCCCGGATGTCGCCGCGGCAAGTCTGCTGGAAGGCCGCATCGTGATTTTGACCGATGGCACGCCGTTTGCACTGATTGCTCCCGTCTCCTTATATTCCATGCTGCAGTCAGCCGAGGATTACTATCACAGATATCTCATCGGAACATTGATTCGCTGGCTGCGCTACGGCTTTTTATTGATTGCGCTCCTGCTTCCGTCCGCATACGTCGCCTTGCTTACGTTTCATCAGGAGATGGTTCCGTCCACTCTGCTGTTAAGCATCGCCAAATCGCGGGAGGCAATTCCCTTTCCGGCGCTTGTGGAAGCATTGATTATGGAGGTCACATTTGAGGCGTTGCGCGAGGCGGGCATTCGCCTGCCCAAGCAAATCGGCGCCGCCGTCAGCATCGTCGGGGCTCTGGTTATCGGGCAAGCGGCCGTTTCCGCCGGATTGGTCTCCGCGCCGATGGTGATGGTTGTGGCCATCACCGGCATCGCCTCGTTTTCGATTCCTCGCTACAGCGCGGCTATCGCTTTTCGGATGCTGCGTTTTCCCATCATGTTTCTTGCCGGCACGCTGGGGCTTTTGGGCATTATGCTGGGCCTGATCGCGATCATCGTGCATTTGGCGTCGTTGCGTTCCTTCGGCGTCCCCTATTTGTCGCCGATGGCGCCAATGAAAAGGTTGGAGATGCATGATGTGCTCTGGCGCGCTCCATGGTGGATAATGCGCACGCGTCCGCATTTGACCAGCCAATACGATAAGTTCCGACAACCGCCCGGACAAAAACCGGATCCGGCGAAAGGCAGCGAATAGGAGGCCAGGGCCAAATGATCGAAAAAGGCAAAATTTCTTCGTTTCAAATGGCGATCATGATGCACCCGACCATATTGGCCACCGCGATCTTGTTAGTCCCGTCCATTACGGCGAAACACGCCAAACAGGATTTGTGGATGTCGCCGATATGGGCGGCAGTAAGCGGGATTGTCACCGCCTATCTGGCTTATCGCCTGTGTCAATTGTACCCGCAAAAAACGCTGATTGAATATTCGGAGGCCCTATTGGGGCGCTTTTTCGGCAAAGTGCTTGGTTTCATGTTTATTTTATTTTATTTCTATACGGACGGCATTGTTTTGCGGGAATACGGAGAATTTGTTGTCGGGACCTTTCTGCCGCGCACACCCATGATTGTCGTCATCGGAGCCATTACGCTCACCTGCGCGTTTGCCGTCTACGGCGGAATAGAGGTCATCGCCCGAAGTTCGCAGATCATCGTTCCGGTAGTGGTCTTGCTGTTTCTGGTCATTATCATCCTGTTATTGCAAGATTTGGATTGGAAAAACATGCTGCCGGTTTTTGAAAACGGGCTGGGGCCTTCCTTTAAGGGATCGATTGTGCCGCAAAGCTGGTTTTCCGAATATTTGCTTATCTCTTTTATGCTTCCCTATTTAACCGACCGGCAAAAAGGATTGAAATGGGCGGTGCTATCGGTATTAAGCGTGATGACCATGCTTGTGCTCGTAAACTTTACCGCGCTGTTTCTATTCGGCAAGCTTACCGGCACACTCACTTATCCGGTCATGGTCGCCGTACGCTACATCAGCCTTGCCAGTTTTCTGGAGCACCTCGAATCGATCGTCATGGCGATTTGGGTATCCGGCACATTTATTAAAATTTGCGTGTTTTATTACGCCATCGTGCTGGGCTCGGCCCAGTGGCTTAAGTTGTCCGATTTTCGCCCCATTGTGCTGCCGTCAGGCTTTATATTGATGACATTCAGCCTGTGGACCGCCGACAGCCTGCAAGAGTTGGTCACGTTTTTGGGAACGACCTTTCCTTTTTTCGCGCTGACTTTTCAATTGTTGATCCCGCTAATGATGCTGATTTTCGCCTTGTTTCGCCAAAAATTCGGGAAGGGAAAAGGAAAGATGAAAGCATGATGCGAATCGCGCTTCTTCTCTCGCTTGTAGTATTTTCCGCAACCCTGACCGGGTGTTGGGACCGCAAAGAAGTAAACGACATCGCGCTTATCACTGCGCTTGGCATAGATAAAAAAGGAAACCGCGTAGAAATAACCACGCTTGAGTTTATTCCCAAAGGCGGCGGGCAACAAGGCTTTGGCGGGGGCGGCGGAGAAAGCGGGGGCGGCGCGCAAAATCTAACCCTGGTCCGCTCCGCCGAAGGTTTGACTATCTCGGACGCCATTTCAAAGCTGCAAAAAAAAATCCCCCGGGTTATGTTCTGGGGGCTATGCGAAGTGTTTATCATGCATGAGGATATAGCCAAAGACGGGATCGCCGGGCACGTGGATTTTCTTTTCCGCCACCCGCAATTGCGGGAACGCTCGGAGGTATTCATCAGCAAACAAAAAGCCAAAGATGTGTTGAGCTTGATTCCGCCGCTGGAGCGCGATCCATCCGAGGTGTTGCGGGAACTGGCGGAGTTGAAAATCGGCATGCACGTTACGACAAAAGATTTGGCGGAAATGCTCATTGGCGAATCCGGCGCGCAGGCGGTACCCTATATCGAAATTCTCCCTCCGCAAGCAAAAGGGGCGGCAAGCAATCAAACGATTGCGTACATGACCGGGACGGCCATCTTCAAACACGGCAAAATGGTCGGGCGCATCGACGAAGCAACGACCCGGGGCGTTCTTTGGCTGCAAAATGCGATCAATATGGCGATTGTGACCATTCAACCGAAGGACGCCAAAGGATATGTTTCCATGAATTTGCTGAAAGCTCATTCGCGGCTCATTCCCAAAATCGAGAGCGGCAAATGGAAAATAACGCTCATCTTGGAAACGGATGACGATGTCGTCCAAAATACTACCGCTTTGGATATTCAGGATCCGAAGATTACAAAACAATTGGAGCAGGATTTGCGCAAAAGCGTCATCAACCGGGTAAACAGCGCGCTATCGCAGGTCCAGAAAAAAATGAAAGCGGATATTTTCGGATTCGCCGACGCGTTTCACCGCGCGTACCCAAAAGAGTGGAAAGAAAACAAAGACGTCTGGGATGACATTTTCCCGAATGTTGCGGTTTCCATCAAAGTGAAGGCCCATCTGCGCCGCCCGGGGCTAATCAACAAACCCGCGGGGCTTCCGGAACAAGAGGTGAAAAAATAGCCATGTTCGGTTCGCTGCTAGGCATAACGGCTTTCGCCGCGCTCATTGTAATCCTGCAATGGCCAATGGTTAAACAACAGCAAAAAAAAGAACGAGCGGCATTCATTATTTTTACCGCCATTGGTTGGAGCCTGTCCCTTCTGCTCGTGATCTTTCCGGAAATGCCCGGCCTGACAACCCTGGTCAATTTTTTGTATAAGCCGCTCGGATATTTATTGAAATGACGGTTCCATCAAGGCTGCCGCTCCAGTCTGCTTACGCGGGCCTGCAGATCGGCAATTTGCCGTTGCTGTTGACCCAACCTTTCTTCAATTTGCCCGACCGTCCGCTCCAGCCTTGTTACTCTTTGGCTAATCCCCACGATTCCTACAGGCGGCGGGAAACCCGCTCCCAGAGGCGCTGTCGGTATCCGCGGAATAAAAATGGTTTGCCCGGTAAAAAGAAACTGCGGATTCACCCCGGGGTTTGCCGCCATCAAGCTTTGCACGGAAACTCCGTGTTGCGCCGCGATCGACCAGAACGTGTCTCCGCTTTTGACAGTGTAAAACATGAACAACCTTCCTTTCCTGTACTGGTGGCAGAAAAATCACTTCACACATGGGTACATATCCCTTGGCGTATGATCTATGCCTACTGTATGCCCGATCGCCGCAAATGGTGAACAATCGGGACAGCGAAGCACGTTCAATCGCATAGCCGATATCACCGGTAAAATCGAGTAGGCCCATGAAATATTCATGGGCCTCTCACAGAACCGGACGTGCGGGCCATCGCATCCGGCTCCTCCGCGATTATCCCCTCTGGGGATGTCGTTCATTGTACATGTTCACAAGACTGCAAAGACCGATTT
>DASVDB010000123.1 GCA_036381315.1 Bacilli bacterium
TCCATCGATTCGACCTCCGTTAGCTGATCGTATTCTATCTGTATCATGCCGCTTCAAACTTCACTTCCAAACGGTTTTCTCCGAGGCGCCGCGATGCGAAACGGGGGCTCCTCTACCCGGCCAGCGCTAACGGACGCAGCATAGGCTATTTGCCGAAAAAAGGCTGGGCAAAAATTTTAACGGTCACCACAGCGGCTATTCGCCTTATTTTTATCTGAATACCGCATAAAGTGCTAAAATAAGCGCGCCTACGTCCGTTAAACTTTAAAACCGGGCGTAAAACCCAAAATAGCCTCTGTCACGTCCGTTAGACCGGAAAGCACCCTACCGTGACCATTGGATCTGAAAGCACACTACTACTTAAAGCTTGCAAGTAGGGTTAAAGGCCGCAAGCGGCAAAACGACCGAGTTTTCGTCGGCAAGCTTTAGGTGGCTTTAGCCACAGGTTGCTTTTCGGCAGTATTTAGCCTAAAAAGTCGGCTTTCAGCCGCTCACAGGAACCTGTCGACTTTGGTCGATAGTGGTTCAAACTGGCTTTCTTCGCAGCGTTCGGATTGAAACTTCATGCTCTCCTACTATTTCATGAAATGACTTTTGGTCTTCCAGTACTTTTTTAACGTCCTGATTGGTTTCCATTATGGCTTGCTTAATCATGGGGATTTCGGAGACTTGGGATTTAACTTCATGCAAGGTTGTTTCAAGATTTCCGATGCGGGACTCCATATTGCTGATTTGAGATTCTATGTTGCTGATACGGGACTCCATATTTCCAATCCGGGACTCCATATTTCCAATCCGGGAATCCATTTCACTGATATGGGATTCTATGTTGCTGATACGGGACTCCATATTGCTGATTTGAGATTCTATGTTGCTGATACGGGACTCCATATTTCCAATCCGGGAGTCCATTTCACTGATATGGGATTCTACTTTCTCCAAACGGGAGTTAACGGATTGAATTTCTCCCAAAATCTGCAATAAAATTTGTTCGCTCATTATCATCTTCCTTCCGTTATAGAAGTTCATTTATATACCGCGATGACAGTCCGAGCAAAACATTCGATGCCTGATTTTGTCGCACGTACATATCTCTTTCTATACATTGTATCACAAAAAAAGGAGGAGGGCATACGACGTCGTTCATAAAATGCCAACAACCGTATATTACGTTTTGTGGCACAGCCGAACTTGACTTTGCCGCTCCGCAAGGTTAAAATTTGATCAATAAATTTGCTTATATGGATTCGATGATGGGATGAAGTAGTTCGGATACGCATACGCAGAGAGGGAAGCCATAGGCTGCAAGCTTCCTTGTGACGGCCGGATGAAAGACCTCCCGTAGAACACGCTGTGAAGTGCCGTTAATCCGAACCGGATGGCGACAACGGCATGGTAGCAGACGTGCGGCGGCAACCGTTAACCGCAAGAGCGCAAATGCTTTCGCCGCAACCGGCGAAGAGCGTTTGAATGTGGGTGGCACCACGGGCGATCAACATCACCCGTCCCTGACAATTGCAATGTCGAGGACGGTTTTTTATTTTTGTTGGGAGTTGGATCAAAATGGCCATACAAAAGCCGAAAGGAACACAGGATATTTTGCCGGGCGAATCGGAAAAGTGGCAGTTCCTTGAAGCAAAAGCACGGGAAATATGCCGCCGTTTTTGCTACAGGGAAATCAGGACGCCGGTTTTCGAGCATACCGAGCTTTTTCGGCGCGGCGTCGGGGAGACGACCGATATTGTCGAGAAGGAAATGTATGAATTTTTGGATAAGGGAAAACGGAGCATGTCGCTGCGCCCCGAAGGCACAGCCGGGGTTGTCCGCGCGTATGTGGAAAATAAGCTGTACGGCGAACCGGATATCAGCAAGCTCTACTACATCGGTCCGATGTTTCGTTATGAACAGCCGCAATCCGGCAGGCAGCGGCAATTTCACCAATTCGGCGTGGAAGCGTTCGGGTCGGTGGATCCGATGTTGGATGCGGAAGTGATTGCGCTGGGGTTTTCTTTTTACCGCGAAATCGGTTTGCGCGACGTGACGGTCGAACTCAATTCCGTCGGCACGCCGGAAATTCGCGCGCAATTCCGGGAGAAACTGCTGGCCTTTCTTACGCCGATCAAACAAACGTTGTGCAAGGATTGCCAATCGCGGCTGGAACGCAACCCGCTGCGCGTCCTTGATTGCAAAGTGGATCAGGACAAGTTTAAGGGCGCTCCTTCGCTCATCGATCATCTTGACGATGAATGCCGCGCACATTTCCACCGTGTGCAGGACGGGCTTAACGCAATGGGGGTACCGTTCAACATCAATCCTCGTTTGGTGCGCGGCCTGGATTATTACACGCATACCGCTTTTGAATTTAAAGCGGCGGGCATCGGCGCGATCGACACGATCGGCGGCGGCGGGCGCTACAACGGCCTGGTCGCGGAAGTGGGCGGCCACGATCAGCCGGGCGTCGGTCTGGGATTGGGGTTGGAACGCATCCTGCTCGTGCTGCAAGCGCAGGGCGGCGAAATTCCGTTTTCTCCCGCGGTCGATGTTTACTTTGTATCGCTGGGCGAAGCCGCCGACCGCCAAAATGTCGCCTTGCTGCAGCAACTGCGGTCCGGCGGAATCGCCGCGGAAAAAGACTATCTGGGGCGTAAAATGAAAGCGCAGTTGAAAGCGGCGGATCGTTTGGGGGCGCGCTTTGCGGCGATTCTTGGCGACGATGAATTGGCGGCGGGCGCCATCGCGCTGAAAAATCTGGCGACCGGCGAGCAAGAGATGGTTGCCATTGCCGATTTTCCCTCTATTGTCGCCAATCGCTTGCACGAATAACCGAAAGTTCACTATAAAAGGAGCATGAAAAACATGATTTTGAAAAGCCATTCCTGCGGACAGTTAAACAAGCAACATATCGGACAAACCGTCGCCTTGAACGGTTGGGTGCAAACCCGGCGCGATTTGGGCGGAGTGCTGTTTATCGATTTGCGCGACCGCAGCGGAATCATCCAGATTGTGTTCAACCCCGAATTTTCCGGCGACGCCATGGCTGTTGCCGATCGTGTACGCAGCGAATACGTTCTGGGCGTAAAAGGAACCGTTGTCGAACGCGATCCCGCAACAATTAATCCGAATATCGCAACGGGTGAAATTGAAGTGCGGGTTACGGAAGTGGAAATTTTAAACCAGGCAAAAACTCCCCCGTTTTTTATCGAAGACGGCATTGAAACGGATGAATCGGTGCGGTTGAAATACCGGTATCTTGACTTGCGCCGCCCGGAAATGCAAAAAACGCTATTCCTGCGCTCAAAGGCGGCCAAAATATTCCGCGATTTTCTTGACGAACATGGATTTATTGAGGTGGAAACGCCCATTTTAACCAAAAGCACGCCGGAAGGAGCCCGGGATTACCTGGTTCCGAGCCGCGTGCATGAAGGCGAGTTTTTCGCTTTGCCGCAATCGCCGCAGTTGTTTAAACAATTGCTGATGGTTGGCGGGTTGGAGCGCTACTATCAAATCGCCCGCTGTTTCCGCGATGAGGATTTGCGTGCGGATCGGCAGCCGGAATTTACCCAGGTGGATATCGAAACGTCGTTTTTGACTCGCGATCAACTGCTCGACATGATGGAGAATTTGGTGCAAAAAGTGTTTAAAGAAACGATTCAGGTCGACGTGCCGATTCCGTTTCAACGTCTGACATACGCCGAAGCGATGGACAAATACGGCTCGGACAAACCCGATCTGCGGTTCGGCCTGGAACTCGTGGACGTTTCCGATCTTGTGAAAGACAGCGGCGTGCAGGTATTCAACTCCGTCGTGAAAAAAGGCGGCGTCGTCAAAGTGTTGAACGCCAAAGGCTGCGGCACGTGGAGCCGTAAAGAAATTGACGATCTGGGCCCTTACGCCGCCAAATTCGGAGCCAAAGGCCTGGCGTGGATACAGGTGAAAGAAGGGGAAATGCGCGGCCCGATTGTCAAATTTTTCACTGAAGCGGAGCTTGCCGCGCTCAAAGAGCGCGTTCATGCGGAAGAAGGGGATTTGGTGTTGTTCTCCGCCGACAACCCCAAAGTCGTGGCGGACGTCCTTGGCAATTTGCGGCTTAAGATCGGCAAACAGCTTGGATTGATTGACGAGCGCGTGTTCAAGTTTGCATGGATAATAGATTTCCCGCTTTTAAGCTATGATGAGCAGGAAAAACGTTATGTAGCCGAGCACCATCCGTTTACCCGCCCAATGGATGAAGATGTGCCGCTTTTCGACAGCGATCCGGGCAAAATCCGGGCGCAAGCGTATGACCTTGTGCTGAACGGGTATGAAGTAGGCGGCGGCTCGATGCGTATTTATCAACGGGATGTGCAGGAAAAAATGTTCCGGGCGCTGGGCTTCTCTAAAGAAGAAGCGTATGAAAAATTCGGCTTCCTGCTGGATGCGTTCGAATACGGAACACCGCCGCATGGCGGCATCGCGTTTGGCTTCGACCGTTTGGTGATGCTGCTTGCGGGGCGCAGCAACTTGCGGGAAACGATCGCGTTTCCGAAAACGGCGAGCGCGACCGATTTGATGACTGATGCGCCGTCGGAAGTAGGAGTCCGGCAACTCGAAGAGTTGTCGATACGCGTGGTGAAAAAATAGCGGGAGTGTGCAACATGGATCTGTTTTCCCTGCAGGAATCGGCGCGATCGCCGCTGTTGGCGGAGCGGATGAGACCGACCACGCTGGAGGAATTTATCGGACAGGAGCATATCGTCGGATCCGGCAAGCTGCTCAGACGCGCGATTGAAGCCGACCAGCTTTCGTCGATCATCCTATACGGACCTCCGGGCTGCGGCAAAACGACGCTCGCAAACATCATCTCGCTTAGGACCCAATCGGAATTTATCCGCTTGAACGCCGTTGACGCTTCGGTAAAAGACGTTCGCGACTGCATCGACCAGGCGAAAAACAACCGCAGCCTATACGGCAAAAAAACGATCCTGTTTCTTGACGAAGTGCACCGTTTCAATACATCGCGCCAGGACGCCCTGCTGCCCGCAGTGGAAAAAGGCGAGATTGTGCTGATCGGCGCCACCACGGAAAATCCGTTTCATCATGTGAACGGCGCGCTGTTGTCGCGTTCGACCTTGTTTGAGCTTCATCCGTTGACGAAAGAGCATTCCTTGATCGCCATGCGGCGCGCGTTGGCCGATGCGGAAAAAGGATTGGGGTTTATGCGAATTCGTGCGGACGAGGAAGCTTTGGCCCACATCGCCGCAATGGCCGGAGGCGATATCAGGCGCGCCCTGAACGCGTTGGAACTGGCGGCGCTGACGACTGCGCCCGATGCGGACGGCGCCGTGCATATCACGTTGGCGGTGGCGGAGGAGTCGATCCGCAAGCCGACGGTCAAAGCGGACGAGTCGACGCAGTACGACGTATTTTCCGCTTTTCATAAAAGCGTCAGGGGCTCCAGCGATGCCGCATTGTTCTGGTTTTTATACGCTGTGGAAAAACTGGGCATGGACCCGTTCGTGTTTATTCGCCGGCTTACGGTGGCCTGCAGCGAGGATATCGGTTTGGCCAACCCGCAGGCGATGGTGCAGGCGGTCAGCGCGATGCAGGCATATGAGAAAATCGGCTGGCCGGAGGCAAAGTACAACATTTGCCAGGCGATTCTGTTTGCCGTGGAAAGCCCGAAATCGAACGCCGTGGCGCTTGCGATCGGCAATGCGATGGCGGCCATGGACGGGTTGAAGCGGGCGGAAGTGCCGCTGCATCTGCGCGACGCCCACTATAAGGGCGCGGAAAAGCTGGGGCATCGGGGATACTTGTATCCCCACGATTTTCCCGGGCATTATGTCGAGCAGCAGTACCTGCCCGATCCGATCCGCCATGCGGCATTCTATCATGCGACGGAGCAGGGAATGGAAGAAAAAATCAAAAGCAACCAGGAAAGACGAAGAAAGAAGCGGTATTAATCGGCATTGATCCGCTGCTTGCGTTTTTTGCGCGGCGCATCGATATCGGCAAGTTGGGCGGATTCATGATGCTTGGCTTCCCTTCCAATGCGGTCCAACATTTCCACCGTGTCGATCAGATGATTGTTAAAGATTTGCCGCGCGGTAGACAAAAGGTCGATGATCATCGGGTCTCTCAGCGAATATCGGACGCGGTTGCCGAATTTCGTCCCGTTCACAATATTTTTGTGCCGCAAAATACTGAGTTGCTGCGACACTTGCGAGCCTTCCAGGCCGATTAGCGTCTGCAGTTCATGCACGTTTTTATCTCCATCCGCGAGCAATTCCAAGATCTTAATGCGCAACGGGTGCGCCAGCGCCTTGAAAAACTCCGCCTTGAACTGTTGCAATTCCATTTTTTTCAACTCCGTTCCCGCTGAATTTGGTCGATTGTGCCGCCGCCCAGGCACACTTCTCCGGCAAAAAAGACAACCATTTGTCCGGGAGTAATCGCTTTTTGCGGTTGCGCGAATGTCACCCGGCACACGCCGCCGTCTTGCGGCACTACTTCAACTTGTTGATCCGGTTGGCGGTAACGGAATTTCGCCGTGCACGCAAACGGCCCGTCCGGTTTTTTGCCGATCCAGTGCACATCCGTTGCCGTCAAACCCGTCGAGAAAAGCATGGGATGGTCGGCGCCCTGCACCACATACAAAATGTTGTTTTGCAAATCTTTTTCCGCCACGAACCATGGCTCCCCGCTGCCGGAGCCGCCGATTCCAAGCCCTTGCCGCTGCCCCAGCGTGTAATACATCAAGCCGTCATGCCGCCCCTTCACTTCGCCTGCGTAGGTCCGCATTTCGCCAGGTTGCGCCGGCAAATAACGGCGCAAAAATTCCTTGAAATTCCGTTCTCCGATGAAGCATATCCCTGTGCTGTCTTTTTTTCTGGCGGTCGCAAGTCCCGCTTCCCGGGCAATTTCCCGCACTTTGGGCTTCATGAGGCCGCCAAGCGGGAACATGGCTTTCGCCAATTGGCGCTGGTTGAGCAAATAAAGAAAATAGCTTTGGTCTTTATTGGCGTCCACGCCGCGCAACAAACGAAAGTAGCCGTCCTTCCGGTCGATGCGGGCATAATGGCCGGTGGCAATGTAATCGGCTCCCAGATCAAGCGCTTTTTGCAGAAATTCGCCGAACTTGATGTCCCGGTTGCACATCACGTCGGGGTTTGGGGTCCGCCCTTTGCGGTATTCGTCGAGAAAGTAGGTGAAAACTTTATCGTAATACTGTTTCTCAAAATTTACCGTATAGTACGGAATGCCGATTTGATGGCAAACCCTGCGCACGTCTTCCGCATCGTCTTCTGCCGTGCAGTGGCCGAATTCGTCGGTATCGTCCCAATTTTTCATAAAAATGCCGATGACGTCATAACCTTGCTTTTTCAGCAAGAGCGCCGCAACGGACGAGTCGACGCCTCCCGACATGCCGACAACGACCCGTATTGAAGAGTTTGGTTTGTCCATGCACATTACCTCTTTTAAGGAATCTTTTCTTCTTGTTCTTGCTCTTGTTTGCGGAAGTCCCTGAGCAAATCGTTCGTAATGATTTTGTCCGAAAACGAAAGCTCTTGCATCGCCATATCCGCGCCATCGCGGCAAAGAGGCAGGCCAACCCGCTGCCGCGAAGCCAGATTATAGCAAACTCCTTTGTTAACATCGCCGTCCGGGGACGCTACAAAATATAATTTGCCGTCGCTGAATCCCCCGCTGCGGAACACGATGCGGTGATCCGCGTGATCCGTAATGGTGCGACCCATCATATCATATTGGGAAGCGTCGATGCCCAACAGTTGCAGCACGGACGGGGCGATATCGATCATGCCGACGGTTTGGCGCGATTCTCCCGTCTCCCGGCTGCCCGGTATGTGAATATACAGCGGCGTTTGCCGAAGGATCTGGTCCTGCGTCAGAGCGTCGAAGGAGACGCCGATGAAATCAGCCATTTTTTTGTCCATGTTCAGGTAACCGTCATGATCGCCGTAAAAAATGAGCACCGTGTTGTCCCAAAGCCCTTCCTTTTTCAATTTGTCGACTAACGTGCCGATGGCGTAATCAACATAATGCACGGCGGTCAAATAGTTTCCGAACAAGGTGTCCGCATATGGGCCGAGCGGCAGCGTGTGGTATGATCGCGGAATATTCGAATACGGATGGTGGCTGGACAAGGCGACGAGGAATGCATAAAACGGCTGCCTGGCTTGTTTGAGCATATCGACGGATTGCGTAAAGAAATATTCATCGCCAATATCCCAGCCGACAATCTCCGCCGGCTTGAAATCGCCTTTGCCGTAAAACTTGTCGAAGCCGAAATTCCGGTACATCGCTTGCCGGTTCCAGAACGTTTTTTCATAAGGATGAAAAGCGTATGCGGCATATCCGTTTTGTTTCAA